>NZ_JAXCHU010000005.1:0-279211 GCF_035984695.1 Glaciihabitans sp. GrIS 2.15 | reverse complement strand
CGACGACCAGTTGAATCCACCGTTCCTGAGTGACACCTAGCCGGCGATGTCCGGGTCGGCCCGATCGACTTCCGATCTGTCGCATTGATCGTCCGTCTATTGGACGCTCAACTGCTTTCGCATCTGCACCGCAGTGGTCTCGTAGCCCAGAGACTCGTACAGTCCTCGCGCCACGGTGTTGTAGCCGAAGACGTTGAGGCCAAGAGTTACTGCGCCATGCTCCGCCGCGGCGGTTTCCGCGAGTTGCATGGCGGCGCGCCCGTGACCTTGGCCGCGGCGGTTTTCGTCGATCTTGATGTCTGAGACCCACCATGCATCGCCCCCGTCTTCGATCTGTGTAATCCAGAGATAGCCGATTACTTCGTTGCTAACGCCGGGCGTGACCGCCACAACGTCGTAGACAAGCTGGCCCGCGGCTGGCGTCCCGTCTGGGAAGGAAGTCTCGGTGGACGTGCGTGCTTTCTCGGCGGCGACTTCTTGCGAGTCGCCGGCTTTCATCCGTGACTGCTCGTAGTCGCGTCCAACGCCCTCGATCCACTCAGAAAGACTTTTGTTTGGCATAGGACGTAATTCAGTAGTCATCCGACCCACCCTGTCAGAGGGCGCAGCTTGTGCCTATCCCCTGCGGGTAACCAATCCACGAGGAAATGCCGTCCCGACGGCAGCTTGATGAAGCCATGAGATGCAGCCCGCTGAAGGTTCCCGCCTGGCACAGCATCGGGAGCTTCGGCCAATGGATCGCTTACCGACCAATCCGACGTGGGCGAGCGTCTATTGTGGCGAATGAACTGTACTAAACCTGCATGTTCCGTTCACGAGACTCTTCCGAAGGGCACTGAAGAAGGGCAGTTGTTCTACATCTTGAAGCAGATCGCCAATCGTCTCCGTCCACCGTCATACTCCTGGTAGGCAGTCGTGAAATACATCCTTGTCCTGCAATGGCCCGGCATCTCCGAGTCCGACTATGACGCACTCATCGCCATGGAGGATCGGCTGGAGGCCGACCTCCCGTTCGCTCATGGATTCGTTGACGGTCACGACTTTGGCTCAGGTGAGATGAACATCTTCATTCACACGGACCAACCTCTTGACGCTTTCCGCGATGCGACGCTTGTTCTGAGCGGTGACCCACGATGGGCGGACGTCAGGGCGGCCTATAGGCCCACCGAGGGTAACTACTTTGTGCTGGTATGGCCCGAAACTCTTCTTGAATTCTCGGTGTCATGAAACACATTGTCGAGAATCGCGGTGCGACCAGGGCAGTTGCGATAAAGGTTCGGCCTGCGGAGACAAGTGTCACGGGGCAAGGCTCACTGCCATGGGTTCGAGTGAACAAAGACCGCCGTGTCGAGGAGTTGGCACATGGTGTCATGCATTGACCGTATGTTGGTCGACATGATCGAGCGAATGCGTCGTGATGACATCTGGAAGATCTCGGCCTTAGGGTGATCTCCCGACTCCGTCCAGAAGGGCATTTGTTGTGAGGAGCAGCGTCGATCCGACCAGCCCTGCGAGTAAGCCGCGGAGGTTCGTGCGAGCTGACTTCTGGTTCCTCCCATCCATCGTTCTGTGTGTACCGTTCGTTTACGTTGACTGGGTGGGATTCACCATCCGTCATCCGTGGATCGGCATTCCTTGGGCGTCATACGTCCTCGGGGGGATCATCTACTTCCTCGCGAGATTCCGCAGAAGGAGACCGGCAGGGCTCCGGGGCGCCGGGGAGACTGCAGGTCGGGATGATTCTGATTCGGGTGGCGCGCACAGAGGTCCCCGCACTCGGTCGTATTTCCGGAACCTTGGTGTCCTCGATTGGTTGAGCTTTCTAGTTCCGGCCATCTTCGTGGCCAGTGTTGTTGCGATACTGATCCACTATGCCTAGCCGAGGGAACCCTTATGGGCGCCGGGGATGAGGGTTCCCAAGTGATACAGCGTCGGAACGCTGGGCCGTTGGGCGTGATTGGCATCAGCGGTGTCGCACTGGAGGTTCCGCCTACGGGCGCAGTTTGTTCAGTTTGACCTTGGCTCGCCTCTGCCAGAGCCGGTGCACCAATCCAAGCGGATCTTCCGCAGCCCAAACAATAGAGTTCGACCGTGACGAAACGAACGCTCGGTACCTACGATCATGAGGCCGACGCAGCCTATTTCCCGATCGCACCCGGCATTCGGAAGGGGCAAGCCGTGCGTCAAGACGTGCACGAGATAGAGGGTGCCGGCGAGATCGTGCTCGACTTCGACAAGAAAGGCAGACTGCTGGGCGTCGAGGTACTTGGGGCACGATCGCTGCTGAAGCCAGGGACCTTGGCGCGGGCCAAGCGCATCGGGTAGATGCTCGTGCGCCGGTGACACAGTGTTGCCACGCTCAGTGGTCGAGGGGATTGGCCACGACCTGTCGCTCTGACCGTTCCGCCCGCGGGCTCAGTGCAATTCCCGTTATAGCGTTCCGGGCTGACGGAAATTAGGCTTCCCCACGTGGCGAAATCTGCGGGCGAACTCATGGCGGAACTCGAAGAGAAATACCGGAGGGACCCGGTCTATCGGGCCACGGTCGATGTGGCAGCACGGACGTCGGCCGCGAACGCTGCGGAGAAGAAGCGGAAGTTGGCCGCCTTCAACGAGGACCTGCTGGCGGCTGGCATCACGGAAACGTCGGACCGGATGACAGGCAAGAGGTCGACCGATGTCCGAATCGTCGAGATCGCCTTCAAGCACCTCGCGATGGAAGGCTACGACGAGTTCACGCGGGAGTGGATCGCTTCCTATCTCACGACGAGGGCCGCCGAGCCCTATTGGGACCGCATCCTGGAGATGCTTCGAACCGCGCCGTCTGGCTCGGGCGAAGCGACCCAGCTCGCGCACACACTAGCCGTCTGCGCTCGGGCCAAGAACGTCGACGAACTTATGGCCTTGGCGCTTGATCCCAGCCTCGGTCAGAGTCGAGTCCTGTTCCTGCGACCGATCAATCGCTTGGGACGAGCCCACGGGAATGCGTTTGTTGCCCAATTTGTCGGCGATGCTGATCTGGGTTGGGAAGCAGGCCGGATCATGCGCGGAATTGGACCCAGCGCGCCATAGAAGGTTCGCCAGACGTTGAGCGGGCCGACGCAGATGCTCGCTTGATGTCGCTCGTCAGCTATTTCCGACTCGACGTTGGCACCAGCGGTAGAGCCCGACGCCAGCCACGATGAGAATCAGGCCAAAGATGATGATCTGGACGGAGGCGCTTGCATAGCCGTCCTGTAAGACAAGGCCGAGGACGGCCGAGACGATCCCGACGATGCGAGCGACCACAATCACGGCGCCGAAGAATCGCAGCATCCGGTACGTGGCCGGCGTCTGCTTTTGGGCCATGGCCGTAATCGTAGATGAGGTTCCCTGCGGGCGCGGCCGGTATTCCCGTAAGAGGTTCCGCCTGCGGGCACTCTCCTGGGATCAGTGGCCTTGCTCGCCTGTGACCGGCCCGTTAGCATCTGATACCGTCCCATCCGGCCTGACACTCGCTGGCGTCGACGCCACCGCCTTGCGACGTAACGACCGCATCAGCACCAGAGCAAGGCCCGCCAACATCAGCAGCAAGACCACTACAACAATGATCCCGGTCAACAGTCCGGGCAGAATCGACCCGGACGCCTTCCCCGGTGACGGTGCAGCAGCAGCAGCAGCAGTTGAAGGGGAAGCGGACGGTGTCGGGGATGCCCCCTTGGCTGCGGCCGCGAACTCCGCCTCCGTGGGCACCCCCAATCCGTTCGGTTTGCTCAGCAGCGGATTCGTATCCGGATACTGGGTTGGATCCACCCGCAACAGATGCGACAGCGACGCCGGGCCATAGCCGTAGCCGGCGGTATCGAAGCTCAACGGGTGGTCTTTCGCCGAGGTGTTCAAAATCAACGACTGGATTAACTGGTTCCCTGTCGCCGTCGGGTACTTCTGCAACGTCAACGCCAGCATGCCCGCCATCAGCGGTGTCGCCAACGACGAACCGGTAACAGAATTACCGTTATCCCCCCACACGTTGCCAGCTGACGCTTGGGTGGGGAACCGGTCTCCCGCTGCTACCACCGTGGTGGTCGAGTACGCCGTGGTCTTTCCGTCATGGACTTGCAGATTGCCTTGGTCATCGAACGCGTTGGTCCCCACCACACCGTTCGCATCTGCCGGAAACCTTTGTGCGGCCTCTGCCACAGTGTTGGGCTGACCTACGACCAATACGATCCCCTTTGCGACGGCCTGCGCAACGGCATGAGTGTCACCGGAGGGCGACGCTGATCCGGCTTGGGACATGGAAATGATTCGGTTGCCATCTCCTATTGCTTTGAGTATCGCTCGACCGAATGACGTGTAGGTCAGCCCGTCGATCTGAGTGGTGGAGCATCCGTTCAAGGTGCCATCGGAGTTGCCATCGGCATAAAACGAAACGATTGCTTTCGGTGCGATACCGGCCACTGAGCCGGTACCTGTGCCATTACCCACCAGTAAGGCGGTCACATCCGACCCGTGAACCGAACCTCTGTTCGCGGTGGTGGTGTCGGCGGGGGTGATGTTGTTGCAGAACGACGTCGGATAGATCTTCAGGTTCGCACCCTGGAACACCGGCAGTGAGGAGTTGATCTGCCCGTCGATGACAGCGACCTTGATTCCGGCACCGGTCCACCCGGCCGCTTGCGCGCCCGCCACGT
This sequence comes from Glaciihabitans sp. GrIS 2.15, assembly GCF_035984695.1. Classification (NCBI taxonomy): domain Bacteria; kingdom Bacillati; phylum Actinomycetota; class Actinomycetes; order Micrococcales; family Microbacteriaceae; genus Glaciihabitans; species Glaciihabitans sp. GrIS 2.15. The sequence goes on along the minus strand of NZ_JAXCHU010000005.1, from coordinate 274,538 downwards.
CGTACTTTGCGTACCACCAGTTCGACCCCGCTGTCTCAGCCGATGCCGACAGGGTCGGCATCAACGCCATCCCGAGCGCGACCACCGCGGCAAGCGCTGACACTGCGGTGCGGCGGGAGTTTGGGTTTCGGTTGCCGATCATGGGTTGGGTCCTGACAGCGTCGGCGTGGGTCCACTCTCGTCATGCACAACAACTCCGCCGGCACCGTACGACCGTGGGGCATCTGAGATACCGGCTTCCGGCACTGTCCCATCAGAACCGACAGGCGCTGGCGTCGACGGTACCGCCTTGCGACGTAAGGACCGCATCAGCACAACAGCAAGACCTGCCAATACCAGCAGCAAGACCACCACAACAATGACCCCGGTCAACAGTCCGGGCAGGATCGACCCCGACCCCTGACCCGGTGCTGGTGCCGCAGAGTTCGAGGGAGATGCGGACGGTTTCGAGGATGCTTTCTTGGCGGCGGCGGCAAATTCTTCCGCGGTGGGAACTCCGAGGCCGCCGGGCTTGTTGAGCAGCGGGTTCGTATTCGGATACTGGGTTGGATCCACCCGCAACAGGTGCGACAGCGACGCGGGACCGTACCCATATCCGGTGCTGTCGAAACTCACCGGGTGATCCTTCGCCGTGGTGTTCGTAATCAGCGACTGGATCAACTGGTTCCCCGTCGCTGTCGGATATTTTTGCCACGTTAACGCCAGCATCCCCGCCACCAGCGGTGTCGCTGACGACGAACCGGTGCCGCTGTTCTGGTTATCCCCCCATACGCCAGCAGCTGACGCTTGGGTAGGAAAACCGGCTCCGGCTGCTACCACCGTGGTGGTTGAATGCGACGTGGTCTTTCCGTCATGGGCTTGCAGATTACCCTGGTCATCGAACGCGTTGGTCGCTACCACACCGTTCGCGTCTGCCGGAAACGTCTCCGTCGCTTGGGACTCGAGGTTGGGTTGTCCGGCAACAATGATCACGCCTTTCGCGACTGCCTCCGCGATGGCTTGCCGATCCCCGTTCGACGCGTCTTCGCCTATCTGGGAGATAGAGATAATTCGATTGCCGTCACTAATCGCCTTCAGGATCGCTATACCTGTCGGTGAATAAATTAGCCCATCTCGTTGCACAGGAAGACAAGCGTTCCTGACGCCATCGGGTCCACCATCGGCGTAAAAAGTGACTGCCGCCTTCGGTGCGATTCCAGCTACCAGGCCGGTACCGGTGCCGTTCCCGACAAGCAACGCGGTCACGTCCGACCCATGGACCGAATCTTCGTTCGCGGTGGTGGTGTCTGGTGGTGTGCTGTTGTCACAGAACGACTTCGGGTAGACCGTGAGGTTCGTGCCCTGAAACACCGGCAGTGAAGAGTTGATATGCGCGTCGATGACAGCGATCTTCACCCCGGCACCGGTCCACCCGGCTGCCTGAGCCGCCGGCACACCGTACCAGTCACGCCACCAGTTCGACCCGCCAGTGGTAGCTGACGCCGACAGGGTCGGCACCAACGCCAACCCAAGCGTGACCGTCACCGCAAGCGCTGTTACTGCGGTGCGGCGGGCGTGTGGGTTTCGGTTGCCGATCATGTGTTCGGTCCTGACAGTTGCGTGGCAAGGGTGGGCATATCCTCATCATCCACGACAACCGGCCCGGCCCTGCATTAGCCCTGCCCCCAGTTGGTGGACACGGGGTCAAGGCCATCGCTGAGAGGTGATCGCTTCGACAGTTCGACATGCGACCCAAACTGGTCGGACGTAGAAGAGGCCCGGTCACGTCACTGAACCCGCAAGGCCAAAGGCTCGGAATTACGTCCGTGGTGTCTCGTATGAGGTTCCGCTTACAGGCGATCTGGGCCGGCGCACTGTCTCGTAACTCACGAGATGTAAGTCGACTCAAAGTCCGCAATGCGGTGTCGAGTGGTCATTGCACGCCGCCTTTTATCGCCAAATTTTGATGCTGATGAGTGTGAGTGCTGCAGTTCGCAAACGATCGTTTTCGAGCTGCAAAGCGCTCACCCGCCGGGGGCAGCCACAAAGGTGTTAGATCTGCTGTCCACGAAACTGCTTGGAATCAAGATCCGGAAACGCGTTTTGAAATGGACTGGGGTTTTGACACCGTTTTTGAACGCTGTGGGAACTCACCAAACCCCTCTTTCGATGTGACGAGCTTGGTGTCGGTACCGTGGATGCACTAGCCAGGAATGAGTACTTCATGTTGACGATTGCGCATTTGAGCGACCCGCACCTTGATCTTTCTCCCGAACGGATGCAGCGGTTCGCTGCCACACTGCGCCAGGTCGGCGCTCTTCCCAGAGTCGATGCGCTTCTCGTGAGCGGTGACCTTGCAGATCACGGGCTGGCTGAGGAATACGCGAGCTTCTTCGCCAACCTTCCCTCCGGTGTTCCCACGCTAGTAATCGCTGGCAACCATGACCTCGCCGCGCCCCTAGCCGGCGCATTGGTCGCAGCAAAAATGACACCGCATTCGAATGCGGTTCTGCACCTCGACGGGCTGACCATCATCGGGCTGGACTCCCATGTCGACGGTCGCGACGACGGACTTCTCGATGCAGCCACGTTGGACTTCGCCCGCGACGAAATCGGCGCCGTCCCCGGGCCTGTAGTGGTGATGCTGCACCACCCGCCCGTACCGATCGGGCACCACATCGTGGATGAGCACTTCGCACTAGCGAACCCGCAAGACTTGGAACTACTTATCCGGGAATCCCCGAGGGTAATCGCCGTCTTCACCGGGCACGTTCACGCAGCATTCACCACAACGTTTGCGGGGGTGCCAATTCTTGGCAGCCCCGGCATTGTGTCCACGATGCGTCTTGGTAGCCGCACGGGCCCCATCGCAGATGTTGACGCCATGCCGGGCTTCGCGCTCCATGCGATTGACGGGCAGAACATCAGGACGGTCTTTCACTACCTTCGCCCGATGGATCTATGACAGTTGCTGCGGCAGTCCTGATTATCCTGCCCTTTGTGCTCGCGCCGGGGGCGAGCTTTGCACTCACCATCAGTGGTGCTGCAGCTGGTGACCGCGCTGCAGGTCTGCGCGTCGGGCTTGGTACGTCAATCGGTATCGCTCTGATCGCGGCTGTGGCCGGAATCAGCGGAGTGGGCCTTTTTGTCGCCTCCAATGAGCTGATCCGTGTCTGGTTCGAGATCGTCGGCGGTCTGTTGCTAATCGGGTTCGGCGTGAGGCCCCTTATGAAGTTCTGGCGAGCCCGCACACGGGGCGGCGCAGAGCGGAGTGAGCCACGTCCTGTTCGGCTTGTCGCATGGGGCTTTGTCGCCGTTGTCACGAACGTGAAGGCCCTGGCGCTATACGTGATTGTCGTACCCTCGAACATTCCCGGCGAGACTTCTGCGTTCGAGGGTTACGCAACTATCGCTGCCGTCCATATTGTGATGCTTCTCGCTTGGCTCGCTCTAGTAACCGCGCTCGTAACTCAGGTACCTCTGATCGCGGACAAGCCGCGAATCGCGATCGTGCTCCAGGCTCTAGCAACTGGGGCGCTCATTGTGATGGGAGTCCAGAGCACCGTCAGCGGACTGGTCTTATTGCTTTGACTGGCCTTGAACAACGTTTCTTAGAGGGTTCCGCTTACGGGTATTGCGTGGGCTTTCTGGAGGATCCAGAGTCATCCGATTCGTAGTTTTAGAGCTTTGCCGGCTGGAAGACCAGTGACCAGTAATTCGAGCGTTGATACAAACTCGTCCGCTCCCGGGAGTGCATCGAGTTCGTCGTATAGAGCGTTCTCGATCGTGCGAACCTGAAGTTCCTTCTCTTGACCAGCTGGGGTAAGAGCGAGATGCACCTGCCGACGGTCGTGAAGATCAGGCGTCCGGTTGATAAATCCGGCATCCACCAGTCGTTCGACTAGACGGGATGGGCTGGTGGCGCTGTCGCAGACGAGCATCTGGCCGATACCGGTCAGGGTGAGAGTGTTGTGATCTCCTAAAATTCGCAATATTTCGGATTGCGCGGGGGAGAGCTCGATTTTCGAGAGTGCCGCTGCCAGTCTGCGGTTTCCTTCACGTTGAGCGGCGAGGAGTAAATATCGGATCTGTTCCGAGCGCCTCATCGGTCTACGTTCTTCGACATTGCGCTTTTCAGCAAGCTCTGGGCAGTGGGATCGTGGGCTGCTAGGACAACAAGCCCCGGGTATTGCGCAGCAAATTCGGCGACACGTCTAGTGGAGGCGAGCAGTTCCGATTTTGAGCCGATGCCGGGAATGTGTTCGCTGGCGAGGAGGGTCACGTCGTACGTCAGATCTCCAACGAACAGGAGCGTGGGAAAGTCACTCTGACGCAGCAACATTGAGAGGGATCCGGGTGTGTGGCCGGGAGTGGATGTCACGGTGAGGGATCCGTCTTCGAAAATATCGAGTGTGTCGTCGACGGCTTTCCACTTCAGCCCTGGATGAAAAATGTGTTGTGTGAGGTAGCCGTTCATTTCGGCGAAAGGTTCGCGAGCCGCCGCCAGTTCGGAGCGACCCACGATGATCTGCGCATGGCCGAGTTCGCCGAGACCGCCGATATGGTCCTGGTGCAGGTGTGAGAGGACAACAACACGGACGTGAGCGATGTCGTAACCAAGCAGGTGCAGTTGGGTTGCCAAGGTTTGCTCTTGCCCGATGCGGAAGCGAGCGAGTCGGGAGTATAGAAAACCTGCCAGTCCAGGGGGAAAGTAATCAGCATCTGTCACTGATGCACGATCCTGGCCGGTATCGAAAAGCACTAACCCGTGCTCGTGCTCGACCACGTAGACGTTGATCGGACGGGGAGAAGTCCAGCGCCGGGATGTGAGTAACCACCATGGCAATGGTGAGCGGGTCCGTTTTACGTGTTCGGGTCGGATCTGGACGGTGCCAGTACTCAACATTGTCACACGCGAAATTGGATGCATGTCGCAACACTATATGTTGCAACATTGAACTCGAAGAATTTCCAGCAGAACTATCCGCATCGTCTGCATCTGGCCTATTTATGCGTGGTAAGCCCCGATGAGCGTTTCCCTCATTGAACAGCTTGATAGTGCTCGACCAGTGGGAACGGGTCGTAGAAATGGTGGAGAAGTGTGCGCCACTTTTGGTACTGCTCGGATTGTCTGAAACCGATCGTGTGGTCGTCTAGATGCTCCCACTCAACGAGCAACAGGTAGTTGCTCGGGGATTCGATCGAACGTGACAGCGACAGGCTCCGGCACCCTGGCATTGACATGATGATGGCTCTCGCCTCGGCAAAGGCGCGTTCGAAATCAATTTCTCTGCCGGGGATGACGGGCAACAGAGCGTGTTCAGTAATCACCCGACCAGTTTCCCATTCAAGGTTCCCAAGTGGCACAGCGTCGAGCACTGCGATCGTTGCCTGGATCTGTCGCGGTCATCGTCACGCTTTCGACGCATGGCGTGTCAAACCGGGCTGCAGGAGTCATTAGACCTAACCGATTCTGAAGCTACGTGAGGATACAGTTTGCGTATGTTCGGCAAGAAGCGTTCGTCGCCACCCCCTTCGCTACTTACGCCCGATCTCATCCAACTCATAGTTGAATCGAGTGGGGAGCTGAGGGCGAAGAATGCAACCGCTACCGAGACCTGGGGCATCGGCACAGCTGACCGTTGGTCTGCGGATCTGTCAGCGGGATCGATCACCTTTCACTTCGCGGATCATTCGATCTCAGGCCCGGTCGAAGTCCTCGGAACCTGGTCCAGCACATCTGGGACGTGGCTTTGGGCTTGGGCGAACGAGACTTTGCCACTCGGAGTCACTGGAGCGTCAACTGCAACGAAGTCATACGGAGACGCGCACCAGATGGAAGCCTTGAGCGCCCGAAAGCTCGATGCGACGGAGTCTCTCGCAGAGGATCTCGCATCCGTCACCGTTGAGCTAAGCGGGCTCGCCGGAATGTATCGCGCACCCACCGATAGTGGGTATCTCTTCCTTGGATTCTCAACGTTCGAAAAAAGCCCCTAACCGCCGACCAAAAACCAGATCGGTGAACCTCCCCTCCAGACTTTTCGTTCGTCCCAGAAAAGTTGGTGGTCACGACGTCCCGCTCTACCTTCGGCTTACGGGCACCTGAGCTCGACGGTCACAGCGTCAATTTCCTCGCTGGAGCACCTCGCCGGAGGACCTCGACAATAGGAGCTGAGAAGGCCGGCGTTCGGCCTATCAACATCAGCGTCGCGTTTGCCGAGATCTCCGATTTGGACAAAATGAATGGCACAGATCCCCCATCAGTGTGTTTTCCTGCAACACCACGTTGCCCCGAAAACGCGGTGATCTCGGCGGACAACTCACCTGTCAATCGGACAGATTGAAGGGCACGGGACAGGACTCGTGCCACCTGTCCTCACGGGCAGGACCGCGGCATCCGTTCGACTTATTCGCGACCTCGTCGCACTCAGCGAAGGAGGGACAATCCGGGAATCCGCATCGAATGGAGGAGAAATTCGCGGAGAACAGCAGATTTCCCTCCCTCGCGGCGGGAAAATACCCGGGCGGGTTCCGATTACGCCGACATCTCACGGCCAACCGTGAATGGAGGTTGCCATCCGCGCGGAATCCGGGCGACTGTTCGAAATGCAGGAACACCTGTTACCCATGAGACGGGTGTGATGCATCCGTCCCTCGTGTCACTTTGTGTCCTGCATTTCGTACGGGCTTCGGATGCGGCGGGATGCGGCGGGCATCGGATGGCGCGCGAAGGGCCGGCCGCGGGAAGGGCCGAGCGCGCGCGAAGGGCCGGCCGCGGCAAGGGCCGAGCGCGCGGGAAGGGCCGGCCGGTCATACGCGCCTCTCGACCAGGCCAGGGAGATCGGCACTGTGCAGCATTCGGCACGGGGGCCGAGCGACGGGGCTTCGGGGCTGCCTTCGCCGGACGGTGCGCGTGCAGAAGTTGACACCCACGCCGTACTCGGTGAGTCGGTACCGTGACCGCAGGGTGGGTCATCCGCTTCGCCCCTTGCGCTTCGTTTACCTTCATAAGCGAGAATGAGGCTCATGTCCAAGAAAATCGAAGCTTCGTTGAAGGATCTGATTAAGGCCTTGCGCACCCACGCGGACGCCGTTGGAGGCAGCCACGTGTCCCTCAAGAAGTCCCAGCGCGCTTCGGCGAAACTGCAGTCGACGGCATCGGCCTACGCGGCAGCCGTGTACGCCAAGACGGGACTGGACAGCCCATTCAACGACGTCGCAAGCCCCGGACTCGAAAACGTGACGCTCAACTCCCTGCTCGCCGAGCGCGATGCACTGGCCAGCCAGTCGAAAAAGACCACGCCTGACGCGTCGTCCACCGCGCTCTAGGCGCTGTTGCGACCCTAGAACACGTCCGGGCTCGGCGTGGTGGTGTGGCGGATGGCGACATCCGCATGCCGATCGAAGCGGTAGCCGATGCCACGCACAGTGCGAACGATATCTTCGTACGATCCCAGTTTCGACCGTAGGCGGCGCACGTGCACATCGATGGTGCGCTCGTTGGGGGCGTCGTCGTCTCCTGCCGACCAGAGCGACGAGATGAGTTCGGCGCGATCGATGGTGCGACCCTCACGAAGCACGAGGTACTGCAGAAGCTCGAATTCCTTGTAGGTCAGAGCGGCTGTCTCACCGTCGAGCACAACACGCTTGCGCGACAGGTCAACCACGACTCCTCCGCGGGGCTTCTCTTCCCGCTCGGGCTGATGGCGGTGCTTGGCCAGGGCCGACGGGTCCTGCAACGCGAGCCGCACGACTTCGACATCACGCCCGCCGGCGCCCTGCGGAGCCAGTGCGACGGCGGCATAGGTCTCTGAGGCGGGCACGAGTTCAGACGCGAGTGCGCGTAATGCTGCGACGACGTGGGCGAGGTCGGTACCGGCGGCGGCGGCCTTCAGCTCGTCGACGCCGACGTAGAGCACGAAGCCGCGTGCCTCTGTGCCTCCGGGAACCGCGCGGATGCGCGACGGGGTTTCGGTGCCGGGAGTTGCTTGCTCGACGGGAACAAGGCGGCGAGAGACGGATGGACGAACGAGGTCGATTGTTGCAAGAGACATGTGTCAAGAATCCTTGAGAGGGGTGAAGGGCCTCTAATGATGAGGGTGTGATCCTTCGGGATGCTTCAGGCGATGCAGAACAGAATGCCGCTCGTTATGAGGGGCGGACATCCGGGGATCCTCCACCCGTGAGGGGGGAATCCGACTCAGGAGTGGACCGTTAGGCACACATTCGACAACACATGACCACGTGAAAGCTTCCGGAGGCCACAGGGGCGAGCGGAGCGAGCGTGGGAACAGTCATTGCTCCACTATCCGGGGGGGCCACACAAAAGTCAAGGCGGCCAGCAGGATCCGCGTCTACACCAACCCGTAGAGCCGATCGCCGGCGTCGCCGAGGCCGGGCACGATGTATCCAAGCTCGTTGAGCTTTTCGTCGACAGCGCCGAGCACGATAGTCACATCGCGGCCTTCCATCGCGGTCTCGACGGCGGCGAGACCCTCCGGTGCCGCGATGAGGCAGACCGCCGTGACATCCACCGCCCCGCGCGCGAGCAGGAAGTTGATGGCCGCGGTGAGCGAGCCCCCGGTGGCGAGCATCGGGTCAAGCACGAAGCACTGCCGGTTCGAGAGGTCCTCGGGCAGCCGCTCGGCGTAGGTGGTGGGCTGCAGGGTCTCCTCGTCGCGCACCATGCCCAGAAATCCGACCTCGGCGGTCGGGATGAGTTTGACCATGCCCTCCAGCATGCCGAGCCCGGCGCGCAGGATCGGCACGACGAGTGGCCGCGGCTGACTGATTGCCAGGCCCGTAGCGGTGGCCACCGGCGTCTCGACGGTCACCGTCGTAACCCGCACGTTGCGCGTCGCCTCATAGGCGAGGAGGGTCATGAGCTCTTCGGCGAGGGCCCGGAAAGTGGGCGACGGCGTCCTCTTGTCACGCAGCACGGTGAGCTTGTGAGTGATGAGCGGGTGGTCGGCTACGTGGACTCGCATAGGCTCAATCTAGCCCAACGAGGGATCTGGATATCCGAGCGGGAGGTGGGTGATGACAGTCGTTCCGGCTCTCTATCGACAGCGGATGCTCGAGGCAGTCGCGAGCGCACGGCAGGCTCTCGAACATGCTGACGTTCCCGTCGCGGCGCTCGTGCTCGACGCATCCGGAACCGTCATCGGCGCGGGACGCAATGAGCGTGAGCTGCGCCAGGACCCCACGGCCCACGCCGAGATCCTCGCGCTGCAGGCCGCGTCGGTTGCCACCGGCGACTGGCATCTGACCGACACGACTCTCGTCGTAACCCTCGAACCTTGCGCGATGTGCGCCGGTGCGATTCTGGCGGCGCGAGTTCCCGTTGTCGTCTTCGGGGCGTGGGATGCCAAGGCGGGGGCCGCCGGATCGGTTTACGACCTGCTGCGCGACCGACGGATGCCGCACCGCGTCGAGGTCTATGCCGGCGTCGAAAAAGCGGAGTGTGCCGCTTTGCTGCTCAACTTTTTCGAGACGAAACGCGGCTGACGAGTCGCTGCAGCGCCCCCAGCCACTCCGTGAACATGGCGACGGCGGCTGCCTGCATCGCAGGCCCGTTGGCAAGAGCATCCCGGCGCAGGTCGTCGGGCTCGATCTCGAGCGCCGCGAGTTCGTCCAAGCCGCCGACAATCCAGGTCTCATACATCTCAGCGGTGAGTTCCGGGTGGAACTGCACGGCGAGCGCATAGTCGCCGAGCGCGAAGGCTTCGTTGCTGTAGGCGCTGGAACTGGCGAGCCGAATCGCCCCGCTCGGCAGTCCAAAGGTGTCGCCGTGCCACTGCATCATCGGTACGCCGGCGACGTGCCGCAGCGGCGAGTCGAGACCGGCTTCGGTCGGCGTCACCTCGCGGAATCCAATCTCAACGGTCTTGCCCTTTCGCACCGTTTCACCAAGAGCCTCCGCGATCAGCTGGCCCCCCAGGCAGATGCCGAGAGTGGGGCGTTCCGCGGCAAGCCGATCGCGGAGGTACGCCAGCTCGCCCACAAGGAAGGGATGGGCATCTTTCTCATATGCGCCCATGTCACCGCCGAGAACCACGACGAGGTCGGCCTCGGGGTGATCGCGGGGGGACTCCGACGTGACATCCACATAGCGGATGTCATAGCCGTGATCGCGAAGCACCGCCTCCAAATTGCCGAGATGTGCGATATCGAGGTGCCGAAGTACGAGTGCGAGGGGCATCCTCAGTCCGCCGCTCGAATGATGATCGCCTCGGTCGAGGGGTTGCCCTCGCCTGGCGCGACATACACGTCGGGCTCGATATAGATGACCCGGGCGATTGGCACCTCTGCGCGCACGCGGGCTTCGAGTGAGTTGATCGCGGCTGCGACCTCGGCGAGTTTCATTTTCGTGGGGAAGGCGACTTTTGCGGCCACGAGCAATTCTTCCGGACCGAGGTAGAGGGTTTTCATGTGGATGAGGGACTCGACGTCGGAATCGGCGTTGATCGCATCGCGGATGCGCACGGTGTCGTCGGCGGTCGCGCCCTCACCCACCAACAGGCTCTTGGTCTCGATGCCGAGCACGATGGCGACGAGTACGAGCAGCACTCCGATGCAGATCGTGCCGATTGCATCCCACACTGCGTCACCGGTGACGATCGAGAGCACGACGCCGACAAAGGCGAACAGCAGGCCGGTGAGGGCCGCGACATCTTCGAGAAGCACCACCGGCAGCTCGGGTGCCTTGGCGTGGCGGATGAACGCGATCCAGCTGTCCTTTCCGCGAACACGGTTGGACTCGCGCACCGCGGTGCGCAACGAGAAGAATTCCAGCACCATCGCGACCAGCAGCACGGCGATCGGGATCCAGGCGTTCTCTAGTTCATGCGGATGTTGGATCTTGTCCACGCCCTCATAGAGCGAGAAGACGCCACCGACGCTGAACAGGATGATCGAGACGACGAAGGCGTACACGTAGCGTTCCCGTCCGAATCCGAAGGGGTGGTCGGCATCCGGCTTCTTCTTCGAGACGGATCCACCGCGCAAAAGCAGGATCTGGTTGCCGGTGTCGGCGAGCGAATGCACGCCCTCGCCGAGCATCGAGCTCGAGCCGGAGAGTCCCCACGCGACGAACTTGGCAATGGCGATGCCGAAGTTGGCGAGCATTGCCGCGAGGATCGCCTTTTTGCTGCCCTCGGTGCTCATGGAGTGACTTCAGTACTCATGCGGTCGGTGCTCATGCGGTCAATCCTAGGATGAGGTGATGAGCACCCTCCCGACCATCGCCATTCTCGGAGCCGGATCGATGGGCGGCGCGATCCTCAACGGACTGCTCTCCCCTTCGGTCACCGTCGAGGGTGGTATCCGCGTCACCAACCGCACCGAGGCCAAGGCTGCGCCACTGCGATCGGATGCCGTGACCTCCTTTGCTCTCGAGAACGACCCTGGCGCGAATCTCACCGCGGTCGCGGGGGCCCGAATCGTGCTGATCGGGGTCAAGCCTGCGATGGTGCCCGACCTGCTGCGGGAGATCGGCCCCGCGCTTGCCGAAGACGCGATCGTCGTCAGCGTTGCGGCCGGGGTGACTACCGCCACCATGGAGGCGCTCGTCTCGCAGGTCGTGCTGCGGGCGATGCCGAACACGCCAGCCCTCGTCGGTAGGGGAGTGACCGGCGTCAGCCCCGGATCGCGTGCGACGCCGGAGGATGTCGCGCTCACGCTCACCCTGTTCGATACTGTCGGCCAGGTGCTCGAGATTGCCGAGTCGAAGATCGACGCACTCAGCACGATTTCCGGATCGGGCCCCGCCTATGTCTTCTACCTGATCGAGCAGTTGACCAAGACCGCGGTCGCGCTCGGCTTCACCTGGCAGGAGGCCGCGACGATGGTGAACGGCACCTTTCTCGGGGCGGCCGAATTGCTCGAGGCATCCGGGGAGGAGCCCGCGGAGCTGCGTCGCCGGGTGACCAGCCCCAAGGGCACTACCGAGCGCGCTATCTGGGAGCTCGAGAAGGCCGACCTGTCGACCGTTTTCGATCGGGCGACGGCCGCGGCGCTGGCCAGGGCGAGGGAGCTCGCCGCGGGCTGAGAGGCTCGGCGGCAGATCGCCAATCAGCTCTCCCGTGTAGGTGCCCTCAGAGGTCGGTACCTGCACGCTTCCGTGCGGAGGATAACGGTGGCACATCGCGACGGGGATGCCGACGCAACATCAGCGGGTGAGTCGAATGCCCGGCGTGGGTAATCGGCGCGCACAACTGGTCTGATGGCCATCGATCCGCGCGCAACAGGTTGTCATGGTGCCTCATAGCCCCGCCCGGTAGCCTGTCAGGATGGCTGACATCTTTGACGTGGTTGCAGATGCAACCCGACGGGACCTGTTGCAGGTACTACTCGACCGCTACACGGCGTCCAACGCTACTCACGGCCGAGCCGACAGGGGAGAAATCAGTGTTGGCGAGATCGTCGAAAAGCTCGGCCTGAGCCAGCCGACGGTGTCGAAGCACCTCAAAGTGCTGCGCGACCACAAACTGGTGACCGTGCGTGAAGAGGGACAGCACCGCTACTACAGCCTCGACACCAGCCCACTCGAAGAACTCGAGGACTGGCTCATTCCGTTTCTGAGCGCGGACTTTGACGGGGGCATAGACGACGGCTCGACGGTGTTCGCGGCGTGGTCGGGCGTTCAGGTGCCGGAGCCGTTTCGGCGCGCAGCCGAGACGCTGCAGCATCCCACCGAGGCGGGCACGGCGATCGGTCGTCGCGCCGCCGAGGCCTCGATTCGACTGCAGGATGCCCAGCATGACCTGGAACGTCGGGTGATCGAACCGATCAAGAAGAAGCTCACGAGGCGTGACGAGAGATAGTCCGACCGAATGGGCGGTTGCCAACGGGTCACATTAGCCCCTACAGTTACCGATTAGCACTCCAGTAACACAGGCGATCGAGTGCGTCTGTTCCCAATATCGCTGGAACCTGACAAGGGGCACCCGACATGGCACGCGATCTTTCCGAGGTGCGGTTTCTCACGGTTGCCGAAGTCGCCGACATGATGCGGGTATCGAAGATGACGGTCTATCGTCTCGTGCATTCGGGCGAGTTACCCGCCATCCGTTTCGGTCGCTCGTTCCGTGTTCCGGAATCCGCTGTCGTCGCGGCTATCGATACGCACATCTCCGACGTCGGTTAGCGCACGGGCGGCTTGTTCTGCAATCGCCCCGGCCCGTTTCACGCCGTGGCGGGGGATACGCCCGTTCATGGCGCTCTCAGTGCGTTCCGGCGGGAGTTACGACTCCCTCCGCGAGGCTATCGCCCCGCCGTGACCAAGGTGGACGGGATGCTCGCCGGCCGGCCGGTTAGCGGGGCGACAGTCGGGCGGCTAAGCTAGCCAGAGGCATTTTTCCGCGGTTCTGATCGGACCCGGTCGTCTTCCGAACAACAGTTGAGGTCTTTATGGGTTCCGTAATCAAGAAGCGTCGCAAGCGCATGGCGAAGAAGAAGCACCGCAAGCTGCTTCGTAAGACTCGTCACCAGCGTCGCAACAAGAAGTAGCTCCACACCACCGGGAGTGCGCATGCGCACCCTGACCGTGTGGACTGAGTCACACTAAACGCCAGGCCTAACCGGCCTGGCGTTTTGGGTTGGATGACGTGTCGGCTTCCGGCTGCGCCGCCCGCGCATCGCGGCGCACCCGCTTCACCGTGGCCCGGATGCTCGCGGGATCGAATCGCATGATGGGCCAGCCGTGCGTGCGTGCGTGCGCCGCGAGGGTGGCATCCGGATTCACCGCAACGCGGTTGCCCACCAGCTCGAGCAGCGGGATGTCGTTGCGGGAGTCCGAATAGGCCCAACAGTCCGCGAGGTCTGCTCCCAGGGCGGCCGCGAGCTCCTTCGCTGCAACGGCCTTGCGCGCGCCGTGCAGTACTGGCCCGTCGAACTCCCCGGTGAGCTTGCCGTCCTCTGACCGCAGCATCGTACCGAGGGCACCGGTGAGGCCGAGTCGCCGGGCGATCACGGCGGCGATGTCGACCGGGGTAGCGGTGATGAGCCAGACCTCGTGACCTTTACGCAAATGTTCGCGCGCTAATTCGACGGTCTCCGGCCAGAGCCGCGACTCGATCTCCCGCTCGTAGACATCGTCCGCGAGATTCGTGAGCTCGTCTGCTGGCAGGCCTTTTGCCAAGCCGAGGGCTCGCTCCTGCGCACTCGCGAAGTGCTTGACATTCTCTCCGACCGCCACGAATCGCAGCTGTTGCCAGCCGAAGGTGAGGAGGTCGCGCACCCCGACGTGTCCGCGCTTCCAGGCGGCGCGGCTCACATGGAACGCGCTCGCGCCATGAAGCAGGGTGTTGTCGACGTCGAAGAACGCCACGATCGGTCGGGCCGCCGATCCGGTGTCTGATGCTGGCATGTCGCACTATGTTACGCGGGAGTTCCGAACCATCGGCCGCACGGCCCCGCGCAACGCCGATACTGTTGAACCGTGTCCACGGCAGCCATAACCCTCATCGGCAAGCCGGGCTGCCACCTGTGCGATGCCGCCCGCGAAACGATCAGCACGGTGGTCGGGCAACTCGCGTCTGAGGCATCCGCTCCCGGCATCACGGTGGGGGAGCTCTCGATCTTCGACGACCCGGTCCTGCTCGACCGGTACGCGGATGAGATCCCCGTTGTGCTCATCAACGGGCGCGTGCACACCATCTGGCGCGTCGACGCCGCTCGGCTGCGCGCCGCCCTACTGGAGGTCTAGAGAATGCTCAAACATGTCGTGGCGTGGAAAGTCGCGGATGCCCCCAGCCCGGAGGGCCAGAAGACGATCGCGTCGATCGTCGCCGGCCTCGAATCGCTCGTGGGGGTCGTGCCGTCGATTCGTGCGCTCAGCGTCGGGCCGAGCGTCGTGACCGGTCCCAACCACTGGGATCTCGGCCTGGTCGTGGACTTCGACGATGAGGCCGGGCTCGAGGCGTACCAGGTGCACCCGGAGCACCAAAAAGTGGCAGCGCACATCCGCTCGGTCGTCAGCGAGCAGGCCGCGGTCGACTTCCTGGTGTAGTCACCCTCGTCAGCGGTTCTTGGCTGCCGCTTCCGCTTCCGCTTCCGCGCGAGACTCGTAGACGGGCTCGTCGAGAACATAGACGAGTTCTTCGTTCGGGGCCACGAGCAGCAGGTCGGTCTCTTCGTCGGCAGCCTGGAAATCTGCGGACACCAGGAGTTCGTTGTTGAGATGCACCGTGAGGATGCCGCTGCCAGTCTCAAGCGAGGCCACCTCGAGCGCGCTCACCGGCTTGCCGCCGGCCCGCTCGAGCAGGGCCGAGATCGCGGCTCCGACGCCCGTGCCCGCGGCGAGGAAAGCCTTCTCGTCGATGACCGTGTAGTCGTAACGGGTGCGCACGGTGAAGGTGAGCTCGTCCGCGTCGTCGTCCGCGTCGTCGTCCGCGTTATCGTAGAGTTCGTCGAGCGCTTCGCCGTAAGCGCCCACCGCCTCCCAGAGCTCACGATCGATCTCGACGGCCGCGTCATCCTGGTCCGTGCCGGCGGCAAGTAGCGCGATGTGAGCCTCGAGGATCGTCTGCAATTCGCGGCCCGCCGCGATAGCGGCCTGGCGCGGGTCGGGGGAGTCGTTGTTCATGGACGTCACGGTACCAGTGACGGGCCAGCACGGGTGCCCGGATCTCGAATACGATCCAAGGGCAGCGTCCGCCGAGCATCCTCACGGGAATCCTGCAGCACCGCAAAACGTAGAATAAGAGGGTGCCTGCAACTCTGATTCACCTCGTCCGGCACGGAGAGGTCTACAACCCGGAGGGCATCCTCTATGGGCGGCTGCCGGGCTTCCATCTTTCGGAGCTCGGGCAGCGGATGGCCGCCGCCGCAGCAGGCGAGCTTGCCGGGCATCCCATCACCGCGTTGTATGCGAGCCCCCTGCAACGCGCACAGGAATCCGCCGCTCCCTGGGGTGCGAAGTTCGGCCTCGACATCATCACCGATGACCGTCTGATCGAGCCGTCCAACCGCTTCGAAGGGGAAAAGTTCGAGTTCGGCCCCGCCGTTCTCACCAAACCCCGAATGTGGCGTTGGGTGATCAATCCCTGGAAGCCGAGCTGGGGCGAGCCCTACGTGAGCGTGATCGACCGCATGATGTCTGCGATCGGTGATGCTTGGGATGCCGCGGACGGCGGCGAGGTCGTCATGGTGAGCCATCAGATGCCCATCGTGATGGTGCAGCGATTCGTCGCCGGGGCCAAGCCGTTCCACGACCCGCGTCAACGCCGCTGCCACCTGTCGAGCATCACGACCCTTCAGAAGGACGGCGAGTCCTTCGTCGAGGTCGGATACCAGGACCCGGCGGCCGAGCTGCTGGCCGGGTCGATCGACACGGGTGCCGTGTGAGAGCGCGCATCACCATTGCGCTCATCGCCATCCCCCTTCTGGGCGTGCTCGCGCTCAGCGGCTGCGCGAGCGACTCCCTCGCTCAGGATTACGGCACTGGCGGGTCCAACTACACCGATAACTCCGGCCTCCCTGTGGTGATCTCGGCAGACAAGCGAACCAAGGCGATTGACTTCACCGGAACGACTGTGGACGGCAAGACCTACACGGCATCCGACTCCCGGGGTCCGGTGACCGTGGTCAACTTCTGGTACGCCAATTGCGCGCCATGTCGTGCAGAGGCCCCCTTCCTTCAGGGGCTCTCTGAGAAATACCGGTCCGACGGCGTGAACTTCGTTGGCGTCAACATCTTCGACCAGCCGGCGGGCGCACTTTCGTTCGAGAAGACCTACAAGATCACCTATCCCTCGGTGATGGATGTCGACAGTGGCGCCGCGAGGATCGCCTTCGCCGGCGCCGTGGCACCGACCGCCACCCCCACGACTTTCGTTCTGGACGCCAAGGGGCGCATCGCCGCCCGAATTGTCGGGCAGCTCGAATCGCAGTCCATCCTCAACACGCTCATCTCCGACACTCTCGCCGAGAGCAAGTAGTGCAGAACCCGATCTACCAACTCATCTTTGGTGGCAATCTCGCCGTGGCACTTCCGCTCGCGCTGCTCGCGGGGATCGTGGCATTCGCGTCGCCGTGCGTGCTACCACTGGTGCCCGGGTACCTCGCCTACATCGGGGGATTCGCCGGGAGCGCGGAGAAGAATGTGCGTGGCACGAGGCAGCGCAGTCGACTCCTGCTCGGAGTCGCGCTCTTCGTGCTGGGTTTCAGCGTGGTCTTCGTCGGGCTTACGCTTGTCGCTGCAGCGGTCGGAGCGCTGCTACTGCCGTGGATCGGCGTGATCACCCGGATCGCGGGCGTCGTGCTCATCATCATGGGACTCGTCTTTATCGGGCAGTTCAGTTTCCTGCAGCGGGACTTCAAACCGCGCTGGCGTACTACCACCGGGCTCGCCGGAGCACCCCTGCTCGGCATCGTCTTCGGACTCGGCTGGGCGCCATGCATCGGACCGACGTTTGCGGCGGTGATCACGCTCAGCGCAGGGAGCGGAACCGCCGGCCGGGGCGTACTCCTCGGCGTCGTCTACTGCCTCGGCCTCGGCATCCCGTTCCTGCTCGTCGCGCTCGGTCTCAACTGGGTCACCGGCTCGGTGGCCTGGCTCAAGCGTCACATTCGAGTAATCAATATCATCGGAGGATCCCTGCTCATCCTGATCGGACTGCTCATGGTCTCGGGCCTCTGGCAGATCATCATCGCGCAACTGCAGGGGGTGATCGTCGGAAGTTATGTCACGCCCCTCTGATCACATTGATTCCCCGGCGCCCGCCCCTCGCGACGGTGTCATCCAGCCGAAACTCGGCCCGATCGGCTATGTCCGCTATTTCTGGCGACAGCTCACGAGCATGCGAACCGCCCTCTTCCTGCTGTTGCTGCTCGCGGTCGCCGCCGTGCCCGGATCCGTGTTTCCGCAGCGGAGCTCCGACCCCAACGGCGTAACCCAGTACTTCAGCAACAATCCGTCGGCCGCGCCGACGCTCGATAAACTCCAGCTCTTCGACGTCTACACCTCAGCATGGTTCTCGGCCATCTACCTGCTGTTGTTCGTTTCGCTCATCGGGTGCGTCATCCCGCGCACGATCCACCACGCCAAAGCCCTCGCCTCGCCGCCCCCAAAGACTCCGGCGCGTCTCGAGCGACTCGGTGCGTTCAGCGCCTTCGAAACCGAAGCGGATGCCTCTGGTCCGGCCCTCACGGCCGCCTCCGCCGTCGATTCCGGCCGTGCGGTACTGCGCAAGGCGGGGTATCGCGTCCGGATGTTCGACGGGCGCGGACCCGATGGTCCCGAGCTGTCCGTCTCCGCCGAGCGTGGCTACCTGCGCGAGACCGGCAACCTGGTCTTCCACTTCTCGCTGATCGGCATCCTCCTGGCCGTGGGCATCGGCGGCGGTGTTGGCTACACCGGCCAAAAGGTGCTCGTCGTCGGGCAGGCATTCGCCAACGTGCGCCTCACCTTCGACGCCTTCACCAAGGGACGCTTCTTCTCGGACAGCGACCTGCAGCCGTACCGGCTTCGGCTCGACAAGTTCGCCGTAAAATATGAGGAGACCAATCGAAACGCCCTCGGCCAGCCGATCGATTACACCGCCGATGTCACGACCTTCGATGCGGCGGGGAAGGCAACACCGGCTGTGGTCAAGGTGAACGACCCGTTGCGCCTCGGCGGCAACGACATCTACCTTCTTGGCAACGGCTACGCCCCCTGGGTCACCGTGAAAAACCCGGTCGGTAAGACCGTCTACTCCGAGCCAGTGCCGTTTCTCGCCCAGGATGCCAACCTCACCTCCCTCGGAATCATCAAGGTGCCCGACGGCCTGGCGTCCCAGGTGGGGATGCGGGCGTTCTTCTACCCGACCGCGGCCAAGAGTGCGACTGGCGTTCTCGGCTCGGTGTATCCGGATCTGCGCAACCCGGTGCTGTCCCTCGTCGTCTTCACGGGCGACCTCGGTATCGACAAGGGTGTACCAAAGTCGGTCTACGTGCTCAATACCGACAAGATGACCCCGCTCGCTGGCCCGGGCTCGGCTGACGGAACCTCGGCGCTGCGGTTGAAACCCGGCGAGACCGTGCAGATTCCCCGCGGCCTCGGTTCCATCACCTTCGAGAACAAGGCGCCGGCGTCTGAGAAGGCGGACCTGTCCCAAAGCGTGCAACGCTTCGTCTCGTTCGACGTGCATCGCGACCCGACCCAGGGTTGGGTGCTCTTCTTCGCGATCTGCCTGCTCGCCGGGCTGCTCACGTCGCTTTTCATCCCTCGGCGGCGCCTGTGGATCAAGGTGGTCGAGTTGGCGGGCGGGCGGTTGCGGATCGAATATGCCGGGCTCGCGCGTGGCGAGGACCCGACCCTGGACGCCGCAGTCTCCGCTGTCGCCCAGCGTCACTCCCAGCAACTCGGGCTTAGGCTCAATCTGTGACTTCAGCTGCCCTCGCATCGTTCTCCCTCACTGCGATTTACTCCGCAATGGGCGTGTACCTCTTCGCCTTCATCGCCTTCACCCTCGACCTCGCAAAGCGCTCCGCCGAGGCTCCGGTCGCCGCAACGACGACGCCCGCGCGCGTGGGCCTCATGTCCCGGGTCGGAGGCACTGCGGTGCTCGACCGCCTGCCGATCACGCCTTCCGCTCCCCAGCGCCGATCGAATCGGTTTGAGCGGGCGGCGTTCGCGCTGACCATCCTCGGCTGGGCGCTGCACGTCGTCGGCACCGTCTTGCGCGGCATCGCGGCCCATCGCGTTCCGTGGGCCAACATGTTCGAATTCTCGCTCACGGCATCCGCCATCATCGTCGGTGTGTTCATCGCGGTGCAGGTGTGGCAAAACCTGCTTTTTCTCGGCGCTTACATCACCGGCTTCTCACTCATCGTGCTGGGCTTCGGCACCGTCGGTTTCTACGTCAGCGTCGTGCCCCTTCCCCCGGCGCTTCAGTCGTATTGGCTGGTGATCCACGTGTTCGTGGCAACCCTCGGCACGGCGTTCTTCGCCATCGGCGCGGGACTGTCGCTCGTACAGCTGATTCAGGCTCGGCGCGAGGCGAAGCAGTTCTCGGGTCTCAAATTCCTGGACACGATGCCGGATGCCGAGAAGCTCGAGACCCTCGCCTACCGCGTGATCGTGGTCGGCTTCGTCTTCTGGACCTTCACCCTCATGGCCGGCGCCATCTGGGCTGCACACGCCTGGGGACGCTACTGGGGCTGGGACACAAAGGAGGTCTGGACCTTCATCATCTGGACCATCTTCGCCGGCTACATTCACGCGCGGGCGACTCGCGGATGGCGCGGCTCGCGCTCCGCCTACCTTGCGATAGTCGGATTCGCCGCGGTGATGTTCAACTTCACCATCGTGAACCTGTTCTTCAAGGGCCTGCACGCCTACAGCGGCCTGTAACCCGCACGGTCGGGCGCGGTTCTGGGCCGTGTCAAACCCCCGGAGCTCCGCCCCGTCAGTACCGGCTCGTCAGTACCGGTCCCGTCCGTCCGCTCATCGTTGTCTCGTCGCGGTCTACGCTCACCTCCCGAATGCATCCTCGCCTCAACTCCGGCGCGGGAGGGACATTTCAAGAATCCGCCTCGGATGGAGGGATTTTTCGCGCAGGATTGGGATTTTCCCTCCTTCGCGGACGCGGACGCGGACGTGGACGCGGGTGTGGACGCGGATGCGGATGCGGGTGACCGTGCGGACGCGGGTGCGGACGCTGTCGCGGTCGCCAGGTGAGAACGAGGCGGCTCGATCAGCGGAATGTGAAGCGTGGCCCGGTCGCATCCATCCGCTCATCGTTGTCTCTTCGCGGTCTACGCTCGTCTCCCGAATGCATCCTCGCCTCAACTCCGGCGCGGGAGGGACATTTCAAGAATCCGCCTCGGATGGAGGGACTTTTCGCGCAGGATTGGGATTTTCCCTCCTTCGCGGACGCGGACGCGGAGGCGGACGTGGACGCGGACGCGGTCGCGGTCGCGAGGTGAGAACGAGGCGCCTCGATCAGTGGAATGCGAAGCGTGGCTCTGCACTCCTTGGCGCGCCGGGGCGAGTGAGTTAGTCGGTCGGCGCGAGCACGGCGGCGCAGGCGGCGAGGTCAGCCCGAAAGCGGGCGCGCCGTTTCTCGGGCACTGCCGCGAGCATCCGCTTCTCCACTGACCGGGCGAGCGAGTTGGCTGCGTTGAGACGTTCTCGGCCCTCGGCCGTGAGTTTCGTCGGGAGGGCCCGGCCAAGAGGCGCGACCTCAGGGCGGGTGACGAGTCCGCGATCCTGAAGGCCGCGCAGAACGAGGTTCATCGACTGCCGGCTCACGAATGCACCGCGGGCGAGGTCGGAGCTCGACAGCCCGGGGCTGCGTCCGAGCAATTCGAGACAGGAGTGCTGCGCCGCGGTGAGATCGAGGGGACGCAACGCCTCTGCCATCGCATTCCGCAGCGATGCCGCCGCATGCCGCAACACGTAGGTGAGCGCTTCATCGAGCACTCCGACCCGGCCCGCATCGGGGCCAGTTTTCTTGGACGTGGATGAGGCCGAGGCGACAACTTTGTCGGATGCGGCCTTGCCGATGGTCTCGCTCTTGGACTTCTTACCGTGTTTGGCCATGTCAGTAGTGTGACACCGCCGCTCGACCGGGGCTAGAGGCTACCAAAAATAACATCAGGCCTCTTCTGCCAGAAGCTCGCGCACCCGCGGAGCAACCACCGTACCGAAGAGCTCGATGCTCGACATCAGTTTCTCGTGGGCGAGAGTGCCGCTGGAGTACTTGAGATCAAAGCGGTCGAGACCGAGCACGCGGGCGGTGGACGCGATCTTCTGGGCGACCGTCTCGGGGGATCCGACATAGAGGGAACCGGTGTCGGCCTCGTTTTCGAACGATTCGCGACTCATCGGGCCCCAGCCGCGTTCCCTGCCGATGCGGCCCATCAGCGCCGAGTGGTGAGGCCAGAGTTCCTCGCGCGCCTGCTCGTCTGTCTCGGCGATGTGACCGGGCGAGTGCACGCCGATCTTCGGCGTCGGCCGCTCGAACTGGGCCAGCGCGCGGTGGAACAGGTCCACATAGGGGGCGAAGCGAGCGGGCTCCCCGCCGATGATCGCGAGCATGAGATTGAAGCCGTAGCGGGCGGTACGCACGACCGATTCCGGACTGCCTCCCACGCCTAGCCAGGTGGGGAGCAGGCCGTTCTCGATGGTCGGGTAAACGGATTTGTCGACCACTGGGGCGCGGGTGCTTCCCGTCCAGTTCACCGGTTGCTGCTCGCGCACTGCTGCAAACAGCTCAAGCTTTTCCTCGAAGAGACGCTCGTAGTCCGCGAGGTCAAGTCCGAACAGCGGGAACGACTCGGTGAACGAACCCCGACCAAGGATCGCCTCCGCACGCCCGTTCGAGATGCCGTCAAGGGTCGCGAAGCGTTGGAAGACCCGGATCGGGTCATCCGATGACAGCACGGTGACAGCGGTACCGACGTGGATGCGTTCGGTCTGCGCCGCAATGGCCGCGAGCACGACCTCTGGCGCGGAGACGGCGAAGTCCTTACGGTGATGTTCACCGACCCCGATGTAGTCGAGTCCAACCCGGTCGGCCAGCACGCCCTGGGCCACGAGATTGCGCAGCACTTGGGCGAAGGGCACCGGGGTACCGTCCGCTTCAGTGGTGACGTCACCGAAGGTGTCGAGTCCGAGTTCGAGGTGCGGGGCCATCAGCGTCTCTCCAAGTCAATGTCTATGCATGTGCATCGATTAATAACGGAGACCGGGCCGTCGATATTCCGTCGATGCGTAGACTGCCACGAAGACAGGCTATTCGCGGATATCGGTGCCTCCCACCGAGTATCGCGACGAGGCCGGAGTGGTCATCCCGTACGGATCCCGCTGGACCGCAGGCAGGCCCCCCGAAGACTCCTACAGCCGAGTCAGCAACCCGCAGCGCCTCGCGCCCGCCGTTCCGCTCACGGCCACACTGACCTTCGGGTTCACGAGCCTGCCCGCCAACGGGTGGCTACCCTGGCCGAAACGGTGCTGAGAGTCAGGCGTCCAGCAGCGCCAAGCAGCGTTCGAGTCGCGCGTTCCACCACTGCCTCCGCTCGGCATCCGCGGCGTAGCGGTCGAGCAGCGCCGCATCCGGGCTCACCCGGCGCACGTCCACCATCCCACCGGCGGCAACGAGTGAATCCGTCGTGACGTCCGAGCCCAGAAGGCTCACCGTGGCGAGCCCGCAGTCGTAGGCCAGTTCCGGGACAGCTGCGGCGAGGTGCGCTCCCATCGAAATACCGACTGAGGTCTCGAGAGCACTCGAGACGACGACCGGAAGGCGCGCAGCATCCACGATCCGCAGCGCGGAACGGATGCCGCCGAGCGGCTGCGCTTTGATCACCAAAAGGTCCGCGGCCTGTGCGGTCGCGACCTCGAGCGGATCCACGGCCTTGCGCACACTCTCGTCTGCGGCGATCGGCAAGCCCATGTATTTCACCCGCTTTCGAATGTCCGCAAGCTCGTCCACGGTGGCGCACGGCTGCTCCACATATTCGAGGTCACTCGGTGCGAGGGCGTGGATGGCATGCTCGGCCTCGTCTACGTTCCAGCCGCCGTTGGCGTCAAGGCGGATGCGGCCCTCCGGTCCGAGGTACTCGCGCACGGCGATCACCCGAGCCAGATCGTCGGCGAGCTGTTGCCCGGGCTCCGCGACCTTGACCTTCACCGTTCGGCAGCCGGCGAACCGGTCGAGGATCTCGCGAACAGCATCCGGGGCCACCGCAGGCAGAGTCGCGTTCACCCGGATCTGGCTGCGGAAGAGCGGCGGCGCCTCCTGCCAGCCGAAATCGATCGCCGCCGCCAACCACGCGGATGCCTCCGCGTCGCCGTATTCGAGGAAGGGGGAGAATTCCGTCCACCCGGCCGGACCTTCGAACAGCATCACTTCGCGACTCTCGATTCCCCGGAAGCGCTGGCGCAGCGGCAACGTGACGACGCGTGCGGAAGAGAGCATGTCTGGCAGCGATGGCAACATAGCTCCAGTCTGTCGTAGTGCGCTGGTATCGGGCCGATCCGACTTTCGGCAGGTGGGAGAATCCTCCGTGTCTTTCGGAATGACTTGCGCCTGTCGGCGGACTGCGGAAGCGTGGCCTACTTCCATTCGCACAACCGGAAGGGTTCACCATGCTCACACTCACCGACTCCGCCTCCACGGTCGTCAAGTCCATCGTCGAGCGCACCCCGGACACCACCGATGCCGCCTTGCGCATCAGCGCCTCAGAGCCCGGAGCGACCGATCTCTCCCTCGCCGTCGCCACCCAAGCCGAGCCGAACGACACCGTGATCAAGACTGCCGGTGCCACGGTCTTCGTGGAGCAGAACGCCGCGCTCGTGCTCGACGATAAGGTGCTCGATGCGCAGATCGACGACGAGGGAGCGGTGAAGTTCTCCATCGACATGCAAAAGTAGCTCGGCTGCGCCCGGCTCAGGCGGGTTGGATTACCCTGAAATCATGTCATTTGACTCCGTGCAGGCTGCTCCGGAGGTGACTGTGTCAAAGGCCGTGACGCAGTCAATCCGTCGGCTGGGAATGGCGAGCCTCGTGCTCGCCATTTCGGCCGTCGTCCTCGAGGTGCTTGCGATCGCGGTCGGAGGCGGCGGAGCCTGGGGCCTCGCCACCACCCTGGCCTGGTTCGTCATCGCCCTCTTCGTGATCTCCATCGCAGTCGGCCTCGCCGCAATTCTCACCGGCAACGGTCGACGGTGGGGCATCTTCGCCGTAGCGTTGGGGATTCTCGCCAATCCGCTGGTGTTGGTCTGGTTGTTTTCGCTGCTTCGCGGGCTGTCGTGAGTCGACCACTGCTGGCCGTTTCCGCCGTCGATTCTTCGATGGTGTTGGCCGCATTGCGCGATGCCCTCGCCGGAGGGCCGGCGATCTTGCCGGGGAGTCCCCGAACAGCGATTCCGAAGACCGTGGAACAGCGTGTTGCCGTGGTGATCGAGACGAGCGGCTCAACGGGGGTCCCGAAACGGGTCGCTCTCAGCGCAGATGCCCTGCTCGCGAGCGCCGCAGCATCTGAGTCATCCCTCGGTGGGCCTGGCCAGTGGCTGCTCGCACTGCCGACCCACTACATCGCCGGAATCAACGTGCTCGTGCGATCGATCGCCGCTGATCTCGAGCCGGTCTACTTCGGCGCAGGGCACTTCGACGCGGCGAAGTTCGCTGCGGCGACCCGCACGATGGATGCCCGGCTGCGGTTCACCGCACTCGTGCCGGCCCAGCTCTCCCGCCTCGTGGATGCCGCGAACAACGACCTCGACCTGCTCACCATCGTTCGCCGCTTTGATCGGATCCTGGTTGGGGGCCAGGCCACTCCGCCGGCTCTCCTCGCCCGCGCCATCGAGCTCGGCCTGAACGTGACGCGCACCTACGGGTCGAGCGAGACTTCCGGCGGCTGCGTCTACGACGGCATCCCCATCGGCTCTGCTGAGGCGCGAATCATCGAGGGGCAGGTCGAACTCTCCGGCCCAATGCTCGCTGAGGGCTACCTCGGCGACCCAGCCGCGACGGATGCCGCCTTCACCATGCACGACGGAGCGCGCTGGTATCGCACCGGAGACACCGGCGAGATCGACGACGGCGCCCTGAGGGTTACCGGACGTCTCGATGGCGTGATCATCTCCGGCGGCGAGAAAGTGTCGCTCGATGCGATCGAACGTGTCGTGCGCGCCATCGACGGCCTCGCGGATGCCGTGGCAGTGCGATCGCCGAGCGCCGAGTGGGGCGAGGTACCGGTGGTTTTCACGTCCGGGATCGCAACCCTGGCCGCGGTGAAGGCGACCGTGATCGCGGCGCTCGGGCGGGCATCCGCTCCCGTTGCGTTGGTGCGGGTGGAGAGTGTGCCCCAGCTGCCGAACGGCAAGCCGGACCGTGTGGCGCTCACGGCCTTCGCGGCGACTCGCGGCGGATGACCCGGGTCCGGTCAGTAGAATTCGGTTCGTGGCTAACGCAGGCAGACCCGTCCAGAAACGCATCGATCCCCGCAGCGTCGGTGGCAAGACACCCGGGCGGATGCAACCGGGCAAGAGCGGCCGGCCCGGTGGCCAAGCGCCGCGCGTCGTCGTGCGCGCGGCCACCGCGAGAGACTGGATCGGCGGCGCGCGGCTGCGCACTCTCCCGCTCGCAATCGCCCCGGTCGCACTCGGAACCGGCGCAGCTCACCTCCTCTCGGACGGGGGCTGGCACTGGGTGCGGGCGCTGCTCGCGCTTGCGGTCGCGATCTTCCTGCAGGTCGGGGTCAACTACGCCAACGACTACTCGGATGGCGTGCGCGGCACCGACAAGAACCGGGTCGGCCCCTCGCGCCTGACCGGTTCCGGCGCCGCGAAGCCGCGAACGGTACTCATCGTCGCGCTGGTGTTCTTCGGCCTCGGCGGCCTCGCCGGGCTCGCTCTCACCGTGTTGAGCGGATATTACTGGCTGCTTGCCGTCGGTGCGGTCTGTATCGTCGCCGCCTACCTTTATACGGGGGGGAAGCGTCCCTACGGCTACAACGGGCTGGGCGAACTCTTCGTCTTTGTCTTCTTCGGCCTCGTCGCCACCACCGGCACGACCTTTACCCAGGTGGGCACCGTCAACATTGAGAGTTGGCTTGCCGGTGTTGCCGCCGGGTTGTTCGCGTGTGCGGTGCTGATGGTGAACAACATCCGCGACATCCACCAGGACACTCTCTCGGCAAAGCGCACCCTCGCGGTGCTTGTCGGCAGTCGCCGAGCTCGTATCCTCTTCGCGGTGTTCGTGGGCGTGCCGTATGTGATCCTGATCTTCTTCTCGGTTTTCTACGCGAAGGCGCCGCTCGTGTACTTCTCACTGCTCTCTGCACTGCCCGCGATCCTGATCACCCTCACCGGCAAAACCGCACCCGAGTTCATTCTGGCGCTCAAACTCACGAGTTTTACGGCACTGGTATTCGGCGTCACCCTCGCGGCAGCGATCGCTTTTTAGGGTTGCGGAGAAATCAGATGCGATTATCGAGGTTCGTCGAACCGGTCGAGAGCTTCGTTCTCGAGCTCATTGTCCCGGTCGCGGTCCTTGTTGGCGCGCAGCTGCCCGATGCTCGTGGACACGGCCTCGCGCTGCTTGCGCAGAAAGATGTAGGAGACGCAGAAACCGATGACCGCCGCGCCGAGGGCCGCGACGAACACGTTGACGCCCAGCAGCAGGAGGATCGCGAGCGCCACAGCGAAGGTGCCGACCCTGATGAGGGAGAAGAGAATCCACTGGCGCGAGTACACGGCAAACAGTCTAGGCATGGCCGCCTGAAAGCTCATCCGATCCATGCAGGATCCCGGCTTAGAATCTGCTCATGGCTCGGTTCGCAGTGATACTCACAGTGCTTTTCGTGGCATTCACGATCTTCTCGTTCATCGACTGCATCCGCACGCCGGAGCCGCGCGTCCGAGCATTGCCGAAGATTCTCTGGGCGGTGCTGATTGTGATCATCACCCCGTTCGGTGGCATCCTCTGGTTCGCGTTGGGCAAGGATCGATCCGGACGCTCACCGGTCGGCGCAACCCGCGGTGGCGGCTCGAAAGCTCCGGACGACGACCCGGAATTCCTGCGCCAGCTGGGCGCCGACAAACAGCGCGATGCGCGAATCCGCGAGCTCGAGGCCCGACTGGCCGAACTCGACGACGACCAGAACAACTCGACCGAGAAGTGAGCAATCCGGCCAGTGGCTCGGTGCAAGTGGGCAGCTTGGCGACGGAGTTCTCGGTCGCACTGCTCGGGCAGCTCATCGGGCGAGGCTTGCGCGACATTGTGTTGTGTCCCGGTGCCCGGTCTCAGGCCCTCGCCCTGGCCGCCGCAGCCTGGGAACAGCAGGGCCGAGTGCGTCTGAGAGTGCGAATCGACGAGCGGGTTGCCGGCTTTCTCGCGCTCGGCATCGCGGTGGAGACCGGGCGCCCGGTCGCCGTTATCACGACCTCTGGCACGGCCGTGGCCAACCTGCATCCGGCGGTGCTCGAGGCGCATCACTCCGGTATTCCACTCATCCTGCTGACCGCGGACCGTCCGGTCGAGCTTCGCGGTATCGGCTCCAATCAGACCACTGACCAGGTCGGAATGTTCGGCAGCGCTGTTGGTTGGGTGCGGGACGTCGCGCCGCCTGTGGATTCAGTGGGGGCAGCATCCCTGGCCGAGGAGGCGTATGCCGCAGCAGTCGGCACGCCGGGACCGGTCCAGCTCAATCTCTCGTTCCGTGAGCCGTTGTCGGGCCCGGTCGGCGGGCTCCCGCCGATAATCGACACTGGAGTAGCCCAGGGCCACGCGCTACCGGCGCGGCAGATCGCGAATTCCCCGCGTACAGTCGTCATCGCCGGTCATGGCGCTGGGCCTGATGCCGAGGCACTCGCTAGGTCACTCGGGGTTCCCCTGATCGCGGAGGTCTCGAGCGGCTCACGGTTCGGCCCCAACCTCGTTGGCGCCTACCGGCAGTTGCTCGATGATGTCGAGTTCGGCGGCCAGATCAAGCGCGCGATCGTGTTCGGGCATCCCACCCTCACCCGACAGGTGCCGGCACTGCTCACTCGGTCGGATGTCGTCGTGCACGTCGTGCGTGGACCCACCTCAGACGCGTACAACCCGGGCCACCGTGCCGCATCGATCGACGCAGCGGTGACCCACGACGGGCCAACGGACGACTCGCCGGAGGGTCGCACCTGGCTCGGCAGCTGGGTCCATTCCGGTCGGAGCATACTCAATGCCGACGCGATAACACCTCCCGCTCCGGACGAGCGCCCGGGAGATCTGGCACGGGAACAGCTGGCGGTGTTTCGCGAGCCGGTGACCCGACGCCTGCTGGTGGAGTCCGTGTGGGGCGTGACCTGGCCACACGATCGATTGGTGCTCGGGGCATCCCGACTCATCCGCGAGGCGGACGCCTGTGTGCCGGGTAAGAGAATTCCCGTGCACGCCAATCGTGGGCTCGCTGGCATCGACGGTACGATCGCCACTGCCATCGGCATCGCGCTCTCGAGCCAGGACACCGACGGCGGTGACTCCGGAATCACCCGCGTGCTGGTGGGCGACCTCACCGCGCTCTACGACGTCGGCGCGCTGCTGTTCGGCGGGGGCGAGGTGCGGCCGAGAATCCAGGTGATCGTGGGTAACGACGGGGGTGGCACCATTTTCGACGGGCTTGAGGTCGCAGTCACGGCTCCCGCAATTTCCTTCGACCGAGTGCAGTACACGCCGCAGTCGGTCGACCTGCGAGCTCTCGCCGCCGCCTATGGGTGGGACTACCGGGTGGCGCGCAACCGGGGAGAGTTGGATGAGGCGCTCGCGGCATCCAACAACCCGACGCTCGTCGAGGTGCCGCTGCCTCGCTGACTGCCCGGCGTGTTACGGCGCGAGAATAGCCACCGGATGGAAAGCCCGGCCACCCGAGTAGCATCTGGCCTATGGCGCAAACCGTATGGAGCGAAGACCCGGGTGTGCTGCTCACGGTGGGAGCGGGATTCGCGCTCGCCGGTGTGGACTCGTCATCCACGCCCGGCCTCAAGGGTGGCAAGTTCGACGGTGAAACTCTGCTCGAGAAGGGGCGTATCGAGCTCGGCGATCTGCAGGAGCGGCTCTGGGCGGAGAGCCGGTTTGGCGGCACGCGGGCTGTGCTTCTGGTGCTTCAGGCGATGGACACCGCAGGCAAAGGTGGGATCGTCAGGCACGTGGTCGGCGGGGTCGATCCGCAGGGCGTCACGGTTTATGGCTTTAAAAAGCCGACGAAGGAAGAGCTCTCGCACGACTTTCTCTGGCGGGTGCGCGACCATCTGCCGACGCCCGGACTGCTCGGAGTGTTCGACCGCTCGCATTACGAAGATGTGCTCGTCGCGCGGGTGCGCAACCTGGTTGAGCCCGACGTCATCGAAGAGCGCTACGCCCAGATCAACGAGTTCGAAAAGCAGGTTGTTGACGGCGGCACCACCATCGTGAAGGTCATGCTGCACATCAGCGCGGATGAACAGAAGGCCAGGCTCGCCGCCCGCCTTGACGATCCCGAGAAACACTGGAAGTTCAATCCGGGTGACCTCGACGAGCGCGCATTCTGGGCCCACTACCAGGATGCCTACCAGGCAGCGTTCGAAAAAACGTCCACGGCGGATGCCCCGTGGTACGTGATCCCCGCAGACCACAAGTGGTACGCCAGAGTGGCGGTGCAACATCTGCTGCTCGACGCGCTGCGTGGGCTGCACCTCACCTGGCCGGTGGCGGAGTACGACGTTGCGGCGCAGAAGCAGCGGCTCGCCACCGCCTGACGGTCCGACCACGAGTGTCACTCACGCCCATCTCCGCGCCCGCGAGTGACACTCGCGCCCAAACATGCGGGCGCCCGTGTCACTCGCAGGCGCTGAGGTTGGCGTTCGCGGAAGTGGATCGAGATCGACTCTCAGTCCAGCGCCTCCGCAATCGGCCGGAACTTCATCCGCGTTTCGAGCAGCTCCCGTTCGGGCACGGATTCGGCGACAATGCCCGCACCGGCATATGCCGTGACCCGGCCGTTTTCGTCGAACTGCGCGCTCCGCAGTGCGACCGCCCATTCGCCATCGCCATCCGCTCCCACCCAGCCGACCGGTCCGGCGTAGCGGCCGCGGTCGAATGGCTCGAGTTCGTCGATGATGCGCAGGGCCTCCGACGTCGGAGTGCCCGCAACCGCGGCGGTGGGATGCAGCGAATCAATGAGGTCGAGAGAGGTCGACCCGTCGATGAGATCTCCCTCGATGTCGCTCGCGAGATGCCACACGTTCGGCAACTTGAGAGTGAACGGCATTTCGCTGGCCATCACGTTCGGGCTGTGTGATCGCAGCGACGCGAGCACGTTCTGCACGGCGTACCGGTGCTCGTCCTGATCCTTCGTCGAGGTCGCCAGGGCCGTGGCCGCCTGTTCGTCCGTGGCTGCATCCGTGCCACGGGCTGCGCTACCCGCCAGCACCCGGGCGGTCACTGAGCCGTCATCCACACTCACGAGGGTTTCCGGGCTCGACCCGATGAAGCCGTCGACGGCGAAAGTCCAGCAGTCCGGATAGCCAAGGGCGAGCACGTCGATCATGCGACGGATATCGGCACCCGGCGGCAACTGCCCCACCAGGTCTCGGGCGAGCACGACCTTGCTCACTTCGTGGGAGCGGATGCGCGCAACGGCGGCCGCAACCGCGTGCCGGTAGTCGGCGTCCGGCACCGTGCCAGGGTGGAGGTCGACGTGATACCTCGGACCGTAGGGCTCCAGGGGCGGCACGACCAGGGGTTCGAGTTCACCCACCGCGATGCGCGTCAACCAGCTCTGACCCTTGTCGCGACCGATGATGACCGACGGCACGATGAGAACACTCGTCGTCGCCGAGCTATCGGAGAAGGCGAAGCTGCCGAACGCGAGCAGTCCGGTGCCGGTTCGGACGAGAGGATCGGTCACGGACGCGGCGGTCGCGATCCGCTGCCAGACAATTGCAGCATCCCGCATCCGATCGGGGCCGCAGAACTCGAGCCGCAGGGCTTCACCGTGTCCGACGAGGCCGAAGCCCCGACGCATCCAGGCCAGGGGATGCCCCGCCTCGAGCAGCGGAACCAGCGGACCGAGATCGGCCGTCGCGGTCGTTTCGACAGTGAGAGACGGCACCGTGGAGTCATCGTCGAAGGGCGCGAATGCGGTCACCCGGCCAACACTAGCCGGGCCCCACTGGGAGCCGAAAACGCACAGGAACGCTGAACTAGACTTGCCATCGTGGCGAAGGCAGATCTGACTAAGCAACCCAAAGAGGTCGCCGAGATGTTCGACGACGTCGCGAAACACTACGACCGCACGAACGACGTGCTCTCGATGGGTAATTCGTTTATCTGGCGGATCGCGACGACTCGAGCGGTCGCTGCCGTGGCGGGAGAGCGCATTCTCGACATCGCGGCCGGCACTGGCACCAGTTCCGCCGCGCTGGCGAAGAGTGGTGCCGATGTCGTCGCTGCCGACTTCTCGCCTGGCATGATCGAGGTCGGCAGGCAAAAGCACCCGTCGATCTCCTTCGTCGTAGCGGATGCGACAGACCTGCCGTTCGCGGATGGCGAGTTCGACGCGGTCACCGCTTCCTTCGGCCTCCGCAACGTCGAAAATCCGAAAAAAGCCCTTGCCGAGATGTATCGCGTGCTCAAGCCGGGCGGCCGCCTCGTGATCTGTGAATTCAGCACTCCGTCGCGTGCGATTTTCCGCGCTGGCTACACCGCTTACATGCGCTACCTCATGCCCTCGATTGTCGGAGTGGCCAGTTCTAATCCCGAGGCCTACACCTACCTTGCCGACTCCATTCGCGAATGGCCGGACCAGGTCACGCTGAGCCAGTGGATCCGTGGTGCCGGCTTCACGCGCGTTGCCTACCGCAACCTCACCACCGGAGTCGTCGCGCTTCACCGCGGGCACAAGCCGGCCAGGGTGGTCACCCGCCGGGCGTCGCGGAAGACGGTCAGCACGAAGAAGCCCGAGATCGAGACCGTCACCGACCTCGGTGCGACCAACACCGATGTCAGCGGCACCAACCCGGACAGCCCGGCGGCTCCGAAGCCCTAGGGCTTCGTTTCCGCCCTCGACGGTAAGGCCGACCCCGTGACTCCCAGCGTGCCCCTCGCCCGCCGCCGTAACTCGCTCAACTCCGCCCTCGGGCTTGGCGAAAAGCTGTTCTCATCGGCGAGCGAGCGCAAATTCGCCTCCGCGATCGAAGACGGTCTCGACGAGGTTGAAACCGGCCTGCTCGACCAGGTGTCATTCGCCGACGATCTCGCGGATGTGACAACCCGCTATCTCCTCGAGGCGGGAGGCAAGCGGGTGCGCCCGACGCTGGCACTGCTCACCGCGCAACTCGGCAGTGGCAACACTCCCGAGGTGATGATCGCCGCCGAAGCCCTGGAGATCACCCATCTCGCTTCGCTGTACCACGACGACGTCATGGATGAGGCCGGGATGCGTCGAGGCGTGCCGAGTGCTCAGAGCGTCTGGGGTAACTCAGTGGCCATTCTCACCGGAGACCTGCTGTTCGCGCGAGCATCTAAGCTGATGTCCAGCCTTGGCGAAAGGGCGATCATGCTCCAGGCCAACACCTTCGAGCGTCTCTGCCTCGGCCAGCTGCACGAGACGATCGGCCCGCGCGACGGCGAAGACCCGATCGACCACTACATCCAGGTACTCGCCGACAAGACCGGATCGCTCATTGCCGCCGCAGCGGAGATGGGCATAATGTTCGGCAATGCCCCGGAGGAATATCGCACCCCGGTGAAGGTTTTTGGCGAGAAGATCGGCGTCGCGTTCCAGCTCATCGACGACGTGATCGATCTGGCGGCCGGCGAGGAGGAGACAGGAAAAACCCCCGGAACCGACCTGCGGTCCGGGGTCGCCACTCTCCCGCTGCTGTACCTGCGCGACCTCGCGAAGACCGATGTGGATGCCGCCGACCTGCTTACCCGCCTCGAGCGCGACGTCAACGCGGCGCACTACTCGCCCGAAAATGACGATGAGGCGGAGCTCGCCAACGCGATCGCCGAGTTGCGCGGCCACGAGGTGACGCAGAAGACTCTGGACGAGGCACACCGATGGGCGCGGGAGGCCGTGGAAGCGCTCGTCCCGCTGCCAGCCGGCCCCGTGAAGAAGGCCCTCACCCGCTTTGCCGAGAGCGTCGTCGAACGCTCCAACTAACCGCAGCGCCATCCCGCGGGTCGAGACAGTCGAGATCTGCTGCAGACCAACAAGGAACCCATGACGAAACTGAGACTTGCCATTGTCGGTGCCGGTCCCGCAGGAATATATGCGGCCGACATCCTGCTGAAGGCGGAGAAGTACTTCGAGGTGTCGATCGACCTGTTCGAGCAGCTTCCGGCTCCGTACGGACTGGTTCGCTACGGCGTGGCCCCCGACCATCCGCGGATCAAGGGAATTATCACGGCGCTGCGCGAAGTGCTCGACACCGGTCGTATTCGTCTCTTCGGTAACGTCCTCTACGGGCAGGACATCACCCTCGACGATCTCAAGGCCCACTACAACGCCGTGATTTTCTCCACCGGTGCGGTGCGCGATGCCGATCTGGACATCCCGGGGATCGATCTCGACGGCAGCTACGGTGCCGCCGAGTTCGTGAGCTGGTACGACGGGCATCCCGACGTGCCGCGCGGATGGCCGCTCGAGGCAAAGCAAGTGGCGGTGATCGGCAACGGCAACGTGGCCCTCGATGTGGCCCGCATTCTCGCGAAGCACGCGGACGACCTGCTGCCGACCGAGATCCCGGCCAACGTCTACGAGGCCCTCGCCGCCTCTCCAGTGACCGACGTCCACGTCTTCGGGCGCCGCGGACCAATGCAGGTGAAGTTCACACCGCTTGAGTTGCGCGAACTCGGCGAGTTGCGAGATGTGGACATGATCGTGCACGACGAGGACTTCGACTACGACGAGGCGTCGAAGGCCGCGATCGCGAGCAATAAGCAGGTGTTCGTGATCGATAAGGTGTTCACCGGGTGGCGCGCACGGGAGGCTGGCACCGCATCCCGACGGCTGCACCTGCATTTCCACGCGAACCCGGTGGCGGTCACCGGAGACGGGCGGGTGGAGGGATTCCGCTACGAACGCACTGCCCCCGACGGGCAGGGTGGAGTCGTCGGCACCGGCGAAGTCCGCGAACTGCCGGTTCAGGCCGTGTATCGCGCGGTCGGATACTTCGGGTCGCCCCTGCCGGGGATCCCCTTCGACGAGAGGCGCGGCATCATTCCCAACCGTGAAGGCCAGGTTTTGGATGATACGGACCACCCGGTGCCCGGTGTCTACGCCACGGGCTGGATCAAGCGCGGACCGGTTGGACTGATCGGACACACCAAGAGCGATGCGATGGAGACCATCAAGCATGTTGTGAACGACCAGGCGAATTGGTGGGCACCGTCGCATCCCGACGAGCAGTCCGTGGTCGACCTCCTTCAGGAGCGGGGAGTGGAATACACCGACCTCAGCGGCTGGCATCGTCTCGATGAGCACGAGAAAGCGCTGGGCGAACCAGTCGGCCGCCTGCGTATCAAGATCGTGCCTCGCGTCGAGATGGTCGCGGTGTCGCGCTCCGAGGCCTGATCCACCGCTGCACGGGACCAGTCAAGCCACGCGTTACTGAACTGCGGCGGTCAGCCGCGCGGTGTTGTCGAGCACTTTCGAGCGGAGGGGTCGGGTTAGCCAGTCGTCGAGCAGCAGTTCCGTGCTGTGCTCGCGATAGGTCTCCTCTATTTCACGCAGTTGGGCCACGATCTGACGACCGTGCACCATGATCGATATCTCGTAGTTGAGGGTGAACGAGCGCATGTCCATATTGCTTGACCCGATCACCGCCACCTCATCATCGATCGTGAAATGCTTCGCGTGCAGCACCGTCGGCGACGTGTACAACCATATGCGCACGCCGGCTCGCAGCAGCGCCTCGTAGTAGCTGCGCTGGGCGTGGAAGACCACGGGTTGGTCGGCCACGGCTGAGCAAAAGAGCTGCACGTCGAGCCCGCGGTAGGCGGCGTTGGTGATCGCGTAGAGCATCGAATCGTCTGGCACGAAATACGGACTCGTGATGATCACCCGGCGTCGTGCGTTGTACACGAGCGAGTCGAAAAGCCGAAGGTTGTTCTCGAGGTCAAACCCCGGCCCACTCGGCACCACCTGGGCATCGATCGCACCCACGATTTTCGCATCGGGAAAGCGGTCGGTCTCCCGCAGGAGCAACTCGTCGGTCTCGCTGTACCAGTCCGTGACGAAAAGTGCGTTGATGCCGGCGACGACCGGTCCCTCGAATCGCACCATCAGGTCCTTCCACTGCAGGCCGCGACGGATGTTGCCGCGCTTGTTGTAGCTGCGATCGATCATGTTCTGCGATCCGGTGAACGCGACGGTGCGATCGATCACGAGCAGCTTGCGGTGGTTACGCAGGTCGGGACGCTGCCAGCGTCCGCGCCAGGGCTGCACCGGCAGCATCAGCTGCCACAGCGCTCCGATGCGCTTCAGCCGACGAATGGTGCGCAGGTAGCCGGGGGAGCGTATCGACGCGATGTGGTCGAGCAACACCCGCACGGTCACCCCTCGCGACACCGCGGCCTCGAGCGCATCGAAGAACGGCTTCGTTGTCTGGTCGTACGACAGGATGTAGAACTCCGCGTGCACGAATCGCTTCGCCTGGCCCACCGCCTCGGTCATTGCGGCGAGGGACCCCGCATAGTCGGTGTACAGCTTCGCCGTGTTGCCCCCGACCAGGGGCATCGAGCCCAGAGTGCGATTCTGTTCCACGATCGGTTCGAGCCACGACGGAAAGTCGATTTCCTTCTCCACCCGGTCCATTCCCTCGGTCGTCTCGAGGATGAAGGCGTTGATCTCGACCTGTTTCTCCCTCCGGCTCTTCGGCAACTTCGTGCTGCCGAAGAGCAGGAACAGGAGGATCCCGACGTACGGGATGAGGAAGATCGCGAGCAACCACGCCATAGCGGTTTGCGGCTTGCGGTTCTGCGGCACCACAATCACCGCGATCACCCGGATCGAAATGTCGACTACCAGAGCGATCGTGGCGAAGAGGGAGCTGGCGAAGAAATTGACGACGAACGAAATCATTGGGTCGCGTGGACAGCAGGCTCAGCGGAAGTTGACGAACTGAAGATCGATATCGAGATCCGCGCCCTTGAGGATTGCCATCGTCGACTGCAAATCGTCGCGGCTTTTCGAGGTGACCCGAAGTTCGTCGCCCTGGATTTGCGCCTTCACGCTCTTGGGCCCCTCGTCGCGGATGAGTTTTGAGACCTTTTTCGCATCCTCACTCGAGATTCCGTTTTTCAGCGAAATGTCGATGCGGTACTCCTTTCCTGACGGATAGGGTTCCCCGGTATCGAGGCTGCGCAGCGAGATGCCTCGCTTGATGAACTTGGCCTCGAGCACTTCGAGCACTGCCTTAACGCGATCCTCCGATGAGGCCTTGAGCAGCAGCTTCTCGCCACTCCAATTCACCTGTGCGCCCACGTTCTTGAAGTCGTATCGCTGCGCGATTTCCTTCTGTGCCTGATGGAGCGCGTTGTCGGCCTCCATTTTGTCGACCTTGCTCACGATGTCAAAAGTTGGGTCAGCCATTCCAGCAGTTTAACGGGCCGGTCAGGCGAAGATAGGATCCGATGTCGAATCTGCGAGTGGTCCTGATTTCCGCGGCCGGCGTAATGGCCACCGTTGCCGTGGTCGGGGCCATCGTGGCCTTCACGCTGCCGGGAGGGGTCGGACTACCGGGGCGTCCGGATGCCGAGAGCCCCTCGATCCCGCTCGCCCGGTTTGCGACGGCCGCGCCGGTCAGCGCAGCGCCAGATCCGGCCGGTCCCGCGCTCTCCGCGCTCGCCGACCCGGCCTGGGTCGCGGCCACCGCGAGGAAGACCGGTATTCCCCCGCGCGCGCTTGCTGCCTATGCCGGCGTCGCGATCTCGTTCGAGAGTCGCCCCTGTGGAATTGGTTGGAACACCCTCGCTGGCATCGGCGAGGTCGAATCCCGCCACGGCACCATCTTTGGAGGCAGAATCGCGGCCAATGGCTCTGCGATTCCGCCGATTTTCGGGATTCCGCTCAGCGGGGGTGCGGTGGCAAACATCCCCGACTCCGACAAGGGGGCGATCGACGGCGACGCAACGATCGACCGTGCGGTGGGTCCGATGCAGCTCATCCCCGAAACTTGGCGCAACTGGCATGCGGACGGCAACGCCGACGGGGTGCAGGATCCACAGAACATCGACGACGCAACTCTCGCTGCGGCGAGCTACCTATGCCGCGCGGGAGGAAAGGCCCTCGATACCGAGAGCGGCTGGCGCAAGGCAGTGCTCGCTTATAACGGGTCGAATCGGTACCTCGTCGATGTGATCCGATACTCCACCGGGTACGCGAGGGACGTCGACCCTGTGCAGTAACAGGCGGCGAAGTAACAGGCGGCGAAGTAACAGGCGGTGAAATGCGGCATCCGCAACCTCCTGGATGCCAGCCACGGCGCCTGCCCATCGCACCTGTCGTGCGACCAACTGAAACCTATTACCTCGGTCGTCGCTTACCCGATTTCGCGGAGGCCGTTCACCCTGTATCCTTACGATGCACCGTTGACCTATGGTTGGCGGGCATGGCAAGTTACCCAAGTGGCCAAAGGGATCTGACTGTAAATCAGCCGTCTACGACTTCGTGAGTTCGAATCTCGCACTTGCCACCATTACCAGCGCGAACACCGGCCCGCCTCGACACGAGACGGGCCTTTCGCGTTTCGGCACCAGGGGAGATTTGTGCGGCAAGGGTGGGGCTTTTTTCGCGGGCACGCCGATTCGAGCCGGAGCGGCAATCGAAATTTCATCGGCACTGGATAGGCGCTGGTGGTTACCGGATTTTCGTATCTCGCCGCGACTTTTCAATGGCTGCTCCGCGAACGCTGAAGACAAATTCAGACTCTCGTGAACCACGGGTGTGGCCACCTCACGGACCCGACGTAATTGCCGTTTGGCACAGAGTGTCGTAGCCTTTACCCGTTCGTTATAATTTCCACGGGCTTCGGCCCGGGGATTTGCGGCATCGACCACGTCATTATTTGACATGCCAATTCCAGACCCACAGACGTACTCGAGTTCTCCATCTCGCTGTATTCGTTGTTGGAGGACCACCAGCTGTGATCGTTTTTTGTTTGACACCCGCTCGACCGACGAAGTCGGAGAATCGCTAGCGTGGCGGATTTCAGCTGGAATCTCGACTCAGCAGATGTCGCGGACCACGCAGGCGCCACTCCCGACGCAGTACCGTTCATTTCGCGTCGCAACCTGAGGGCACAAGAGAACGCAGCACCGGTGTCCCGGGCACGAAAGGCCAGGGTTCCGCGGCGCTTGACGTCGGCGAGACCGACACCGGTGCGAGCCGCTCGGGTGAAGTCGGTTCCGGTAACGTCCGCACGGTCATCCACTCCCCGTCGCGCGAAGGTACTCCGCAAATTCGTCACCTTCGGAGCGATGTTCGGGGCGGGTGCACTGCTCGTGGCGACCTCGCTGCCAGCGGTGGCTCTCCCGGGTAACTCGGCGAGTGCTTCAAGCGCGCAGTTCCCGACGCAGGCGAGCTCGGAGGTGCAGGGACTCGCTGTCGCCGGCACCGCCCTCGATGCGGCGACGACGCGGGATTCCTACACGGTCGTCAACACCATCCAGCCGTCCCGTATGCAGCTCGGCAGTCAGAACTTCGAGTACACGAACGATGTAAACGGCACAATCCAGTGGCCCTTCCCCGCCCCGGTGCCAATCAGCTCGGGGTTTGGCGGGCGCGTGTCACCGTGCTCTGGATGCTCATCCTTCCATGAGGGGGTTGACTTCGTTCCTGGCTCTGGCACGCCCATCGGCGCAGTTGCGAACGGCACGGTCACCTTTGCCGCGTACGACTCGAGCTTTGGCTATCACGTGATCGTCGACCACAACATCAATGGCCAGAAGGTGCAGAGCCTCTACGCCCACATGCTCGCGGGATCGATAAAGGTCGTAGTTGGCCAGCAGGTCACGGTGACCCAGGAAATCGGGCAGGTCGGCAGCACCGGGCATTCCACCGGAGCGCATCTTCACCTCGAAATCCACCTCGATGGAACACCGGTCGACCCCTTCGCCTGGCTCAAGGCGAACGCGAACTGAAATCCGCCCCCGCATGCGGGGTGGTCTTCCGTGGTCTTTTTGGCTACTGTTAGCAAATTCGTTACTTACGCATGGAGCCAGCGGCGTCGCGAGCCCAAAGGACGTT
The DNA here is from genome assembly GCF_035984695.1 of Glaciihabitans sp. GrIS 2.15. Lineage (NCBI taxonomy): Bacteria > Bacillati > Actinomycetota > Actinomycetes > Micrococcales > Microbacteriaceae > Glaciihabitans > Glaciihabitans sp. GrIS 2.15. The sequence continues at coordinate 234,854 of NZ_JAXCHU010000005.1, read as the reverse complement.
TGTGGCCGTACCAGTCCACTGGTACCGCGCAGCGTCGCAAGGAGCACCTGTCATGTCGCCTGCAGTCGCAAGCCTGTCCTGTGCATGTGGGAGCGCTCCACTGGGAGTGCCGTTCGCTGGCTCGGGAGGCCTGTGACCGACGACATCGGGCTGCCCTCGGCGCGAAGCCGCCGAGAGTTGGCAGAACGCCGCGCCTCCACACCTCGTCTTCGCACCCGCCGAGCCCGAACAGTGGCGGTCGCGATTCGCCCCGCAGCACCGCTGCGACGCAATAGATTCAGACGCGTTCTGCGCAAGCTGATGACCGTCGGAGCGATGGCCGGTGCCGGTGCACTGCTCATCTCCACGTCGCTGCCGGCCAGCGCGTTCCTCAACTCATCGGGCGTGTCCAGTGCCTCCGCGACCACCACATCAGCAAGCGCGGGGGTGCCAGTGCAAAACCTGAGGGTTGATGCCAACGCCGCAGTTGCCGCACCCCCTCGCGACGCTTACACGGTCGTCTCCCTCGTGCAGCAGATCGCTACGAAATACGCGTCGGCGGCGCGCAGTACTGCCTACACGAACGATCCGAACGGCACGATCCAGTGGCCCTTCCCCGTGCCGGTGCCGATCGCCTCCGGCTTCGGGCCCCGCCAGGTCGAAGGGTGCGGATTCTGCTCAACCTTCCACGAAGGTGTCGATTTCACTCCGGGCTCTGGCGTCCCCATCCAGGCCATCGCCAACGGCGTCGTGAGCAAGGTCGAATTCGACGGCGGCGGTCTCGGCAACAACGTGACAATCGACCACAACATCAACGGCCAGAAGGTGCAGAGCATCTATGGCCACATGCTCGCCGGGTCGGTGCGCATGGTCGTCGGCCAGATGGTGAAGGTGTCCGACCAAGTGGGCCAGGTGGGCAGCAGCGGCGCCTCTACGGGCGCTCACCTCCACCTCGAGATCCACCTAAACAACACACCCGTTGATCCGTTCGCATGGCTCAAGGCCAACGCGAACTAACATTCAGGAGCGCAACCACACCGCAGTGTCACTCGGAAGCTGCCGCGCGTCGAACTCCTCGGAGGCCACAATGACCTCGCCAGCGGGCAACTCCACCGCGGCATCGCCGGTGTTGGCGATCACCGTGACGGAGCCGTTGCGGAAGGCGACCACGGCATCCGGGTAGCCGTCGAGCCACTCGATATCGCCGAGTCCGAGATTTGCGCGCGACCGTGCTGCCAGAAGGGTGCGATAGAGCTCGAGGGTCGAGCCGGGCAGGCCGCGCTGCGCGTCGCGAGCGTAGGGCGCCCAGTCCTCCGGCTGCGGGAGCCAGCTTTTGCCACTCGAGCCGAACCCGTAGGCCGGCGCGTCCGCCTCCCAGGGGATCGGCACTCGGCATCCATCGCGCCCGTAGCGCTCGCCCTTGGTTCGGAACCAGGTGGGGTCTTGGCGTGCCTCGTCGGGGAGATCGATAACTTCGGGAAGGCCCAGCTCTTCGCCCTGGTAGATGTAGGCGCTGCCCGGCAGTGCGAGCATGAGCGTGGTCGCCGCGCGCGCGCGGCGCAGTCCGAGAGAACGTACCGGCTGACCGGGGGATCGCGGCCCAATACCGTGCCCCTGTGGGTTCTCGGCCGTGACCGCGAGGCGCGAGGCGTGACGGACCACATCGTGGTTAGAGAGCACCCAGGTGCTCGGTGCGCCGACCCCGGTGAAGGCGGCAAGCGAAGCGTTAATGGTCGCCCGCATGGACGGGCCACTCCAGGGCGTCTCGAGGTAAGAGAAGTTGAATGCCTGCTGCATCTCGTCGGGGCGTACCCAGTGCGCGAGCTTGTCGAGTGGCTCGACCCAGGCCTCGGCGCAGAGCACGCGATCACCCTCGTATTCCTCCAGCACGCAGTGCCAGTCGCGGTAGATCTCGTGCACGCCTTCTTGCGCCCAGTACGGTGGTGTGGTTTCGCCCTTTCCGAGATGGGCGTCGATTTCTGGCTCAAGCCCCAGGCTGCCGCTTCCGCCCATACTGCCGCCGCCGGCCGATGGCGTGTAATCGGGAAGGCCGGCCGCTTTGATTAGCCCGTGCGCGACATCCACTCGGAAGCCGTCGACGCCGCGGTCAAGCCAAAAGCGCAGGATGTGGCGGAACTGGTCGCGTACCCAGGGGTTCTGCCAGTCGAGGTCGGGCTGCGAGGCGTCGAAGAGGTGAAGGTACCACTGGCCAGGGGTGCCATCGGCTTTGGTGAGGCGGCTCCAGGCCGGACCGCCGAAGACGGATTCCCAGTTGTTGGGTGGCAGCTCGCCGTCGACGCCCGCGCCGTCACGGAACAGGTAGCGCCCTCGTTCGGGGCTTCCCTCCGGCGAGGCGAGCGCGGCTTGGAACCACGCGTGCTGGTCTGAGGAGTGGTTGGGTACCAGGTCCACGATGAGCTTGAGCCCGAGTTCGTGCACGCGCTTCTCGAGCGCGTCGAAGTCGGCGAGGGTGCCGAAGATCGGGTCGACGTCGCAATAGTCGGCCACGTCGTACCCCGCGTCTTTCTGTGGCGACGTATAAAAGGGCGAGAGCCAGATCGCATCCACCCCGAGTTCCACTAGCGCGGGAAGGCGCTCGGTGATTCCGACGAGGTCGCCAAGGCCGTCGTCTCCCATGCCGTCGGCGAAGGAGCGAGGGTAAATCTGGTAGATCACCGCGGAGCGCCACCACTGAATTCCGGCGGCGCTGGAAAGGGTGACGGACTCGGTTGAGGGCACGGAGGATCCCTGCAGAATGTCGAGGCTCATGCGAAAACCCTATTGCATCCCCGCCAGACGGGAAGCGCTTCCACTACTGGCATAATTCGGATGCGACGGTGTTTCTGCAGTTTCTCCACTGACCTACCGGGCCCAACGGTCTTCCGCGTCGCACAAAAAAGGATCATCATGGGCATCGTGCACGAGCCGCATCACGACGGTTCTCCCCTCTACGTCTCCGACGCCACGCCCCGACTTGGCGATCGCGTGCGCGTGCGCGTGCGGATCCCGTCGGATTTCGGTCCGGTCGATGTCGTACGCACGCGCTCCAATCCCAATCACGAACCGCGGTTCACGATGGCATCCCCCGTGGCGATAGTCGAGGGCTGGGAGTGGTGGGAAGCGGAGATCGAGGTGGAGAACCTGACCCACGGCTACCGCTTTCTCTTCACACTCGCCGACGGGTCCAACTGTTGGCTCAACGCCACGGGTCTTCACACGATCGAGACTCTTGACTCGGAGGACTTCAAGATCCTCGCCCACCCTGCGCCGCCAGAGTGGGCGAAGGCCAGCGTGATGTACCAGGTGTTCCCTGACCGGTTCGCCCGATCTGCGGATGCCGCGGGGCGCGAACTGCCAGCCTGGGCAGAGCAGGCGCAGTGGAGCGATCCGGTGACGCACGTCGGGCCGCACACGTCGACCCAGTTTTACGGTGGCGATCTCAAGGGCATTGAGCAGCACCTCGATCACCTCGAGCGCCTCGGCGTCACCATGCTCTATCTCACCCCGGTCTTCCCCGCGCGGTCCAATCACCGCTACGACGCGCTCTCCTTCGATGAGGTCGATCCCCTTCTCGGCGGGGATGCGGCGCTTATTGCCCTGGTGCATTCGGCGCACGCTCGCGGTCTCCGGGTGATCGGCGACCTCACCTCGAATCACAGTGGCGACGCGCACGAATGGTTCGAGGCATCCCACCTCAGGCCCGGTACGCCAGAGAGCGCCTTCTACTACTGGCTGGATGCCGAGCAGCGCGAGTACGCGTCGTGGCTGGGCGTGCCGAGCCTTCCCAAGTTCAACTGGAACTCGCCCGAACTGCGGGCTCGGTTCATCGAGGGACCGGACTCCATCGTGGCGAAGTGGCTGGCGCCGCCCTATTCGCTCGACGGCTGGCGCATCGACGTCGCGAACATGACGGGACGCCATCTGACCGACGATCTCAATGCCGAAGTACGGGGCATCATCCGGCGCACAATGATCGAGATCAACCCCGACACGATCCTGCTCGGTGAATCGACCAACGATGCGACGAGCGATTTTCAGGGCGACGCATGGCATGGCGCTATGACCTACGCCAACTTCACCCGACCGGTGTGGGGTTGGCTGTCGGCCCAGGAGCGCGAATCGTCGTACTTCGGCTTACCGTTCGGCAAGATTCCGTCCTACACCGGTGAGCAGGTCTTCGCGGCGCATCGCCAGTTTGCGCACGGCTTTCCTTGGCGTGTGCAGCTGAGCACGATGAACGCCCTCGACACGCACGACACCCCGCGCTTTCTCACGCACGCGATCGACGGCGCCCAGCCGGTGGCTGTCGGGCTGTCGATGACGATGCCGGGCATTCCCGTGGTCTTCGCCGGCGACGAGTTCGGCCTGGTCGGTGACGACGGTGAGCACTCACGAACGCCCATACCGTGGGACCAGGTGGATGCCGCGGCCCCCACGATCGACCCCTACTCCGATCTCATCCACCTGCGCACCGGACATCCGGCACTCAACGGTGGTGGTATGCGCTGGCTGCATGTCGGGCGAGAGGTGCTCGTTTTCATCCGAGAGACAGCCAAGGAGTCGGTCCTCGTGATCGCCGCCCGGGGCGCCTACGATGTGTCGCTTCCCGCGCATGCCTTCGCCGGGACGCCGCGGCCGCTCTACGGGCACGCGACGGCCGAGCGCGGCGGCGCCGGCATCCGCCTGTCTGGAAGTGGTCCGTCGTTCAGCGCGTTCGCGCTGCCTGGCGTCGCGCTGCCCGACTTCTCTGCGACGGGAACGGTGCTCGAAGTCGAGCCGGAACGTTCACTCCGGCGTACGAAAGGGGTAGCGCGTGGATGCTAGTCTCTTACGGTGCCAGACGGCGCCGCGCTGTTCGCAGCGCCGTGCAACCGACGTGGTTCGATAGACGCAATTGGTGTGATTGACATTTCACGCCCCCTTAGCTCATTGGTAGAGCACTTCCTTGGTAAGGAAGAGGTAGTGGGTCCGATTCCCACAGGGGGCTCGCGCAGCCCTTCGTCGGGCCGCGTCCCGGCGGGGTAGCTCAGGTGGTTAGAGCACACGGCTCATAATCGTGGTGTCGCGGGTTCAAGTCCCGCTCCCGCTACAACATTTCCGTGAGGAATCAGCCTTGCCGCGGGCAGGCAACCTGTCGGCGTCATCCTCGCGCTCGCTTGTACTGACCGGTCAAGTTGGGCGCCGTCGCCGGAGCAGCCGACGCTGATTGCACTTGGGCGCTGACGCAGACGCGGGCCTATTCGGAGGGTTTGATGGCGACGCGTCCGCTGCCTGTGCGGGCAAGGAAGAGCCGGACACCGGTGCGGGCGATGAACTCGTCGACGGCCTCGCGGGAGCCTTGCCACCAGCCGTAGTCGTCGAGCAGGAGAACACCGCCCGGAATAAGCCGGTCATACAGGTGCGCCAGCTCGTGTGCGGTTGATTCGTACCAATCCGTGTCAAGCCGAAGTATGGCAATGCGTTCGGGTGCCATGCCGGGGATGGTCTGCTCGACCGGTCCCTTGACGAAATGCAGCTTCTCTTGCGGGTAGGGGACCTGACGGAAGCCTTCCTGCACATCCTCGAGGGAGGCATACGCCCATACGCGGGATGTCTTGTCGGAAGAGGCCAACAGCTCGGCCGCGGGTCGACCGTCGGTCCGCCGGTCCCGCGGACCGGGCGCGGGCATGCCCTCGTACGTGTCGAACAGGTAAAGGTCGCGGTCGTGTGCGCCCGCAGCGTCGAGCGCCCGGGCAATCGCGTGCATGCTCCCGCCGCGCCACACGCCGCATTCCACGACCGCCCCTGGGATGTTGTGCCGGGTGACGTAGCGGGCTGCCATGATCACCGCGTACAGCTTCTCGAAGCTCGTCATCGTGTACGGCCGCACCAGGCCGATGATCGCCGCGGCTTCCTCATCGATATCCTGCGGAATCTTCGCCGCAGAGGTCCCGCCGCCTGTGCGCGGGCGGGCACGCCGTACTTCGTATCCGGTCAGTTGGGAAAGGGCAGCATTGAGACGTTTGTGCACCGACATAATCCACAAAGTACCTTACCGGGGGCGAGATGAGTGATTCCGGGGGTGTTGGTGCGCCTTCGTGGGGGAGGGTGTCCAGGATGTGGTCGGAACGATTTATCGGGGGCGTGGAGGTGCTGCTGGACGCCGACCTCGACACTCCGGCCACCGTACTTTAGGTGAGAACGGACAACTTCACCCTGGAATGACGGTGGCTGCGGCACGCCCGCCAGCACTATGCCGGGCCGTTCCCGTTTCGACCCGGCCGATGGCGCCGATCACCAGCTTGGCCCCGACACTGCCTTCGGGGCACACTGCCTTCGCTCCGGCTCCCCTTATGCCGCTGCAGCCAGGATGATCGCCTGTTCGCCAGCAACCCAGGCGAGCATCGCGCATTTGACTCGCGACGCATATCGGGACACCCCACCGAGGGCGACAGCATCGCCGAGCAGTTCTTCATCGGGCTCGATCGTGCCACGTGACCGCATCGCGACGCGGAAGAGCTCGATGCGGGCCGCGAGATCGGCCGTTGTCAGACCCGGCGCGAGATCGGAGAAGAGCGAAGCGGAGGCCTGGGAGATAGCGCAGCCATGACCCTCCCACCGAATGGCGCGGATGCGATCCGTTCCGGGCTCCAAGTGCAGTTGCAGAGTGATCTCGTCGCCGCAGGTGGGATTGATCTGGTGCGATTCAGCGGCCGCGTGATCTTCAAGGCCGCGACCGTGCGGGCGGCGCGACAGGTCGAGAATCACTTCCTGGTAGAGGGATTCCATCGCAGAACTCACGCGTTCACACCAAAGAACTTTGTCGCATCGGAGAGCGCATTGAGAAAGTCGTTGACCTCGTCTTCAGTGGTGTAGAGGTAGGCGCTCGCCCTCGTTGACGAGGTGATACCCAACCTTCGGTGGAGGGGTTGGGTGCAGTGATGACCGACACGTACTGCAATCGACCGGTCGTCGAGGAACTGGCCGATGTCGTGCGAGTGAACACCCTCGACGTCAAAGCTGGCCAAGCCGACTCGAGCCTGCCCGATACCCGGGCCGAGGACGGTCACCCTCGGTATCTCGTTCAGCCCGACAACAAGATGCTGCCCGAGAGTCGCTTCGTGCTGGGCGATGCGGTCGATTCCGATGTGGTCGAGGTAGTCGACGGCGCTCGCCAGCGCTATTGCCTGCGAAACGCGTTGGGTACCGGCCTCGAACCGATGCGGGGATGGCAGATATTCTGCGCTGTCCATAGTGACGGTGGTGATCATCGATCCTCCGGTGAGGAATGGCGGTAATGCATTGAGTAATTCGCTGCGGCCGAATAGCACGCCGATGCCGGTTGGACCGAGCATCTTATGCCCGGAGAATGCTGCGAAGTCAACATCCAGGGCGGCAAGATCGAGCGGAAGATGCGGCGCAGACTGGCATGCGTCGAGAACGGTAAGAGCGCCAACCGAGCGCGCCAGAGCGACCAGTTCCTGCACCGGGTTGATGACGCCGAGCACGTTGGAGACATGTGTGAAGGCAAGGATTCGCGTGCGCGAGGTGATGAGGCGGGCCGCCTCGTCCATGCGCAGCGTGCCGTCTGCGGAAATGGGAATGAAGCGCAACACCGCTCCGGTTCTTGCCGCGAGTTCCTGCCACGGCACCAGATTGGCGTGGTGCTCCATTTCGGTGACGACGATCTCGTCGCCGGATGCGAGGCGAAATCGCTCCGCTGCCGGTCCACCGCGGCCAGCGGTTGCGTTACCGATCGCATAGGCGACCAGATTCAGTGCCTCGGTGGCATTGGAGGTCCAGACGATCTCGTCTTCACGCGCACCGACAAAACGAGCGACCGTGGCTCGCGCATCCTCGAAACGCTCGGTCGCGAGCGCAGCCAGTGTGTGGGCTCCGCGATGGACCGCCGCATTCTCGCGCTCGTAATATTCGCGTTCGACCTCGATGACGGAGCGAGGTTTCTGGGATGTCGCGCCAGAGTCGAGGTAGACGAGGGGGCGCCCATTCACCTCCCGATGAAGGATAGGGAAATCGGCCCGGAGGGCAGCGATCTCCGAAGAGGTTAGTGTGCGTGGTGATGTTAGCGCGGGGAAGGTTGGCATGATGACGGCCTCAAATTTCTGTACCATTCCATGCTAACCGCGTGCTGTCGGGCGAATGAAAGTGTGAGCTTTTTGCCCCGTCGAAGTATTTCTTGGGATGACCGGGGGTAAAAAGCACGGTGCTGACATCGCCCCGTGGACGGCGTCGATTGGGTGCTCGTCGCAGAACCATGCCCTGCCGACAGGCTCGCCGGCAACCGACGTTGACCGTCGCCCTCCGCCACCCGCACCTCGCCGAGCAGTGCAACGCCGTCCAGTGGTCCTCGTGCAGGCGGCGCAGGCCACCGAGAGGCCGGGTTCGCACTGCGGCCGTCGCTACTTCAGTGACTGGTGCGGCGCGGTGAAGGCGATCGAGTTCGCGGTGACTCCGACCAGTCCGAGGTTAACCCTGAGCATCGTCGGGGGCAGTTCGTTTCCCGGCGGAGGCGTCGCCGCCCCGAGCGCGAGGGCCGTGCCATCGAGCAGGGTAGCCGTGAGCGAGTCGAGGTAGACCGTCACGGCGCCGCGAAGCTGCATCCGCGTCGCATTGGTCACAAGTGATGGCCCGGTGGCCTTGCGCACATCGAGCAGGAAGTCTTCCACGGTCACCCCGTCGGCGACGATCTTGAGAGCGGTGGTGCGCGTACCGTCTGCCAATGGCACCGTGACCACGCTCACGGAATGAAGGCCCGAGATCGAGATCGAGGAGCCGCCGAGCTGGGCGGCCGGCAGCGTGAATGTCGGGGCTTCGGTATCCGGCACTCCCACAACCGACGAGCCGGGCGCTGCCGGCGCGGAGCCAATTCCGCCGGGGATGGGAATGGCCGGGAACGTCGGAATCGGCCCGGGCGCCGGCGCCAGGGTCGAAGTCGGAGTCGGTGCCGGGGACGGCTGTGCCGAGCCGCACTGCATCAGCAGTGGGATGCACATCCCAGCGCCGGGAACCCGCGCGGCGCTGATACCCGACAGGGCCGCGATGAGCACTGCGGCCAGGGCGAGCGTGCCAGGGGCTCCGGCGGTGCGACGGCGCGACGCACGCCGTACCGGGCCGGTCAGGACCGGCCCGGTACTAAAGGAGCCGGCTCCACCGGGGCGGGATCGGCAGGGGCTTCGGCCGGCTCTTGGCTCGTGGCGTGGGCGGCCTTCTTCGGCATCCACGCGACGATCAGGATGCCGCCGATCGCGCCGAGCAACATTCCGATGAAGAAGCCGCCGAGATTTACGCCGATAAGGGAGTAGACCGACAGCACGAGAACGATCACGCCGTAAAAGATGCGGTGCACCGGCATGAGCATCGCGAGGATGCCGAGCAGGACCATCAGAACGGGGATGATCGTGGCCTGCAGTCCCTCGATTCCGACCTGAACGTGGATATTGCCGACGTCGAGCTGCCCCGAGAAGAACATCTCCATCCCGGCAAGGGCGGCGAGAATACCGCCGACAAAGGGCCGCTGGCATCGCCAGGCAGGGAACATAGCGAGACGGGAGGAGGCCATCAGAAGCATCCCTTGCTGCCGTCCGTGAGCTGGAGGTGCATGCCGGTGAGTGTGAACACCGAGGCCTGGGTCGACCATGCGGTCTGCTGGAGTCCGACGATCTTGAGCGAGTCGGCATCCTGGGCGAAGTCACCGGCCGTGCCCTTGTGGCTCGTGTTCACCGTTGACGCATCGACACCGATGCGGATGTTGTTGAAGGTCGAGTCACCCCTAAGGTCGGTCATGCCGATCTGCAGGTCGGTCGCCTTTGCGGGCTTGCCGCCGCCGCCCGCCGTGATGAGCAGCCCCACTCTGCCCAGCGGAGTGTCCGTGACGACCGACTGGCAGAGGTCGGCGAGGTTGGCCGATGCGATGTTGGCGATCGCGACCTGGTGCGGCTTACCGGCCGTGTCGTTGGTTACACCCGCGTACTGCGAGAACCCGGTGCCGTCGAGCTGAGAGGCGCTGATCTGGAATTGGCTGCCCGATACCGCAAACGAGACGGGTACGGCGCCGTTCGCCACTCCGCCCATGAGCGCGGTGGCGACAACGGCCACGGGAACCGCGGTGAGCACGATGCGTCCGGCGTGTGTTCCTGTCAGAGTTCGGAACTTCATAGATCCTCCTTGATCCAGACCAAATGGCTCATTTGATCACTCTTGCTGATACGTCCTAATAGGAGCGACGCGCTCGGAAGGGAACTATGACGCGGATCTGGAAAAACTTCTTCACCTTCGAGGCATCCGATCCGCACCTCACGATGGCTCGGCAGCCCAGAGTGCCCGTCGAAGCGAGCATGCGAAACGACGCGTGCGTCACTGCCCATCCTGCTGTGGATCGTTGTAGTCCACCGGCTCACAGCCCGCAGAGCGAGGAGAGAGGCCTGATGTTCCGGCAATGTGGTGTCGATCTGGTGCGCCCCGGTGAGGTGGGCGAGCTGGATGAGGATGCCGCCAACGTCTCCATTCGCGCCGTGCAACAGGATCGTCTGACCGATCTTCCGGGGAATTATTCTTTCGGTGGGTGCGGTGAGACCACCCGTCACAACGCTGGGGTCCGCGGGCTGCGCCGCTCGAGCACGATGAACACGAGAACTATCAACACCCGCACGTTCGGGTCGATCGCATGAGGTACCCCGGCGGGCGCACCTCACCCTCCTTGCGCCCCCGCCACGTCACGAAACGCTCGCGGCGGCGATATCACCTCGCGGAGGGAGTCATGACACCCTCCGCGAGGTGATCTTGCCGCCGGGAGCCGGCGTATCCCCCGCCACGAGCCCCGGCTGTCACGCGACCGACGCGACCGACGGGGCCGACGGGACCGACGGGACCGAGGCGCTCGCCGCCGCCGGCGGGGATCCTAACGTGCGCGCAGGCGGGGTGCGAGATCGCGTTCGAAGGACTCCAGGAAGCGGCGCTGGTCGTGCCCGGGCGCGTGGAAGACGAGGTGGTTGAAGCCCGCGTCGATGTACTCTCCGATGCGGGCGGCAGCTTCCTCGGGATCGGAGCCCACGATCCAGCGGGTGGCAATCTGCTCGATCGACAGGGCATCCGCCGCCTTCTCCATCTCGATCGGATCGGTGAGGTCGTGCTTTTGCTCGGCAGAGAGCGACAGCGGAGCCCAGAAGCGGGTGTTCTCGAGCGCGAGATCGGGGTCGGTGTCGTAGGAGATCTTGATCTCGATCATGTGATCGATGGCCTCGACATCCCGTCCCGCCTTTTCGGCGCCCGCCGCGACAGCAGGGATGAGCTTCTCGGTGTAGAGGTCCATTCCTTTACCCGAGGTGCAGATGAAACCGTCGCCGGCCCGACCCGCATAGCCGGCCACGACCGGTCCGCCCGCCGCGATGTATACCGGGATGCCGCCCTCCGGCCGGTCGTAGATGCTCGCGTCATGCGTCGAGTAATACTCACCCGTGAAATTGACCCGGTCACCGGTCCAGAGTTCCCTCATGAGCGAGACCGCCTCACGCAGTCGGGCGTAACGCTCCTTGAACTCGGGCCAGTCCTGCTCACCGGCACCCCGGAAGCCGGTCGCGATCTCGTTGAGCGCCTCACCCGTACCGACCCCGACCATGATGCGGCCGGGGTAGAGGCATCCGAGGGTCGCAAATGCCTGGGCAAGCACGGCCGGGTTGTATCGAAACGTCGGGGTCATCACCGAGGTGCCGATCTGGATCGTGGAGGTGCGCTCGCCAACGGCGGCCATCCAGGCGAGGGAGAACGGTGCATGCCCGCCGGTGTGTCGCCACGGCTGGAAGTGATCGCTGACGGCGACGCTCTCAAATCCGTGAGACTCTGCCGCGACGGCGATCTCTACCAGTTCCCGGGGCGCGAACTGCTCTGCGGATGCCTTGTAACCAAGCTTCAGCGGCAATTTTGGTGCAGACATGGCTCTCGATTCCTGGTGGCTGGGAGGTATCCATCCATTCTGCGCGCGACAGCCCGCCGTCGGTACCGGACGTATGGTTTTGAAGGGGCGATTGCCTCCGAAGTTCGAGAGGGGGCCGATGCATCCCACCAGTTCCGCCCAGTTCGAGGCATCCCGGTCTGGCACGGTTCCGGCGCCTGAGCAGGTGCGCGACGACGTCTGGGCCGTTGCCCAGCGAATGCCGGGCGCGCACCTCCCGTATTCACTGCTCTACCTGCTGCGTGACTCCGACCGCGCCTTTCATGTGATCGATCCGGGATGGGATTCCGACGCGAACTGGGATGCCCTCACCGCGGTGCTCACGAGCCTCGATGCGTCACCGGCCGATGTCCGCTCGATCACGGCCACCCACCTGCATCCCGACCACATCGGACTCGCCGATCGGCTGCGTCGAGCATCCGGAGCTCCTCTCCAGCTTCACGAGACGGAGGCCGCCGCGATTGGTTCGCCGTTCGTAACGCCGCAGGCGGCAGAGGCGGTCGAACGGCTGGTCGAGACCTGGGGCGTTCCGATCGAACGTCGCCGCGAGATTGTGAGGGTCGCTGATCAAGCCTCGCGTTTCGTCGCTCCACGGGCAGACCGCACGCTCGTCGACGGCGAGCGTCTCGACATCCCCGGCTTCGACCTGCGCGCCCTGCTCACGCCGGGTCATACCTCCGGCCACCTCTGCCTGCGTGAGGGCGCGCGCAGGCTGCTTTTTACCGGGGATCACCTCCTGCCGATGATGCATGCCGGGCTCGGCCTCGGAGCCCCCACCGCGTCTAACCCACTTGCCGACTACCTTTGGGGACTCCAGCGAGTGAGCGCGTTTCCCGACCATGAGGTGCTGCCGGGTCATGGCTACCGTTTCCGCGGTGTCACCGTTCGGGCCGCGGCATCGGCCGAACATCACCTCCGGAGATCGCGCGAGGTGGTTGCAGTGCTGGCCGATGCGCCGGATTCGAGTAACTGGGAGATCGCGGCCAGACTCACCTGGACCGCGGGGTGGCAGAACCTCACGGATTTCTTTCTGTACTCCGCCCTCGCCCAGACGGCGATGCACCGGAATTACCTCGAGCGGACCGCCGAGCGGCTTTGAGGGAATCTAAACGGTCAGGCGGATGAAGAGCGGCGAGCCCCAGAGGCTGCCCACGTGCTCAACATAGCGACCCGGTCGCGGGGAGTTGTACATGCCGCCCGCACCGTCGTAGATGCCGATGTGCTGGCCTGGCCAGTAGACCAGGTCGCCGGCCACGGCATCCGCTTGGCTGATACGCACGCCAAGGCGGGCCTGATGGTCGGCTCCGCGGGGGAGGCTGATGCCGAACCCGGAGAACACGTACTGGGTGAAGCCATCGCACGAGAAGCTGGTGTCTGGGCTGTTTCCGGTGCCGTAGGGCACCACGCCCACGAACTGTGACGCGTATTGAAGCACCGCCGCACCGCTGTAGGACGGTGCCGGGGGGTTGACAGTGAGGCCGCTGAATTTATTACCGACCGGGGCCTGGCCCACTGCCGCGACGATCGCCACCGGTTGCGGGTTGGTTACCGAGTAGCCGTCGCGGGGGGGTGCGGTGAGCGCCACACGGGAGACGAGCGAGATCGTCTGGACCGATGGGCTGTGGCTCGTAACCGCCGCAGCGGGTCCGACTGCGGCATAGGCGGGAATGGCCACGGTCGCAATGAGAGCACCCGCTGCCACGAGGGCGCCGAGCTTCGCGGCGTAAGAATTCATCCGATCAGGCTAGCCCAGACCCTACAAAAAGTCTCAATTGGGTAACGAGGCCCCGCGAAGTGGGGCGTTCAAGTTGCGATTCGGGGGTGATCAGACCGGTTGTCGCGCCGGTTGGCCTCACAGTCACGCCAAGGATCGACGGTTGTACGGCCAGAGTGCCAAGGGGGAAACCGATTGCGCAGTGAACACGATCGGTGACCGTGACCACAGCGGGACTGACGACCTGCGCTCGCCGTTGCGGACATCGCGTGCGTACGAACGTCGCTGGCGCGGTCGACGATGAAAATTATCACGACACGCCGAAAACACTAGATGTAGTGGAATGACAGGAGTGTCATTCCGGTTATATAGTGGGAACCCACGACGGCACCAAGTACGAACAAGCGGTGACGGAGTATCAAACTTTTATATTTTTCGCCACGAGCCCCCAGGAGGATCCCATGGACAACGACAACAGTTTCATTGGTGGATATGCAGTGCCGGTCGACCCGATGGACGACCTGCAGTGCGACAGCTGCCAGTAAGCCAATAGCTCTACCGGGAGCCCCGGTCACCAGTGATGGTGATCGGGGCTTTCTTCATCCCCACTCTCTCGTGATTAGGCTTTCGCTGTGCCAGAGGAAACTACATGACCGTGAACCCCCAGCTCGTTGGGCGCGTCTTTCCGCCGACCGAGCCCTACCTCGTCGGACGAGAGAAGATCCGCGAATTCGCTCGCGCCGTGTTCGCCACGAGTCCTCTTTCACTGGATGTCGCCGCTGCGCGGGCCGCCGGCTACAGCGACCTGGTGGCATCGCCCACCTTCGCGGTGGTCGTGCAGGAGATCACACTGCGCCAGCTGCTCTCCGAACCGGATTCCGGCATCGACTTCTCTCGTGTCGTTCACGGTGACCAGCGGTTCACCTTCACCCGCCCGATCGTCGCGGGCGACGAGCTCACCGCCACGCTGACAGTCGCGAGTATTAAGTCACTCGGCGGGCATTCAATGGTCACCGCGGAGTCTTCGATCGTCGGAGCCGACGGGGGCCACGTCGTTACTGCCACCTCCACCCTCGTGGTGCGGGGTGACGAATGACCGACATCTCGGCGGCATCCCTCGAGATCGGGCAGGTCGTCGCCGAAGCGGAATTCACACTGAGCCGTGACTCGCTCGTGCGCTACGCCGGGGCATCCGGAGACTTCAATGCCATCCACTACCGCGACGACGCCGCCCAGTCGGTCGGGCTTCCGGGCGTGCTCGCCCACGGCATGCTCACCATGGGACTCGCCGTTCAGCCGGTCCTCGATTGGGTCGGCGACCCGGGCAGGGTACTGGACTACCAGGTGCGTTTCACCCGTCCGGTACCGGTGGATACCGCAGACGGCGCCCGCGTCATCATCGTGGCGAAGGTCGGCGCCCTCGACGTCGATACCGCGAGGATCGACCTCACCGTGACAGTCGACGGTGCGACCGTTCTCGGAAAGGCGCAGGTACGCGTGAGTGTGGCCTGACCGATGGACCTGCGAGAACTCACCACCCTAAGAATCGGCGGCGCCGCAGCGGAGTTTGTGGCTCCCGAGACGCGCCAGCAACTCATCGACACGGCGCGGGTCGTCTGGGCAACTGGCGACGATTGGTTAGCGCTCGGCGGCGGCTCAAACCTGGTCGTGGCGGACGCCGGGGTGCCCGGCACGGTCATCCATGTGGTCACGCAGGGAATTGAACGGCTGCCCGGTGACGGTGTCGTGTTGCGTGTGCAAGCGGGTGAGTCCTGGGATGCTCTCGTCGCAGCCGCGGTCGAGCAGGGCTGGGCTGGCATCGAGGCGCTCTCGGGCATTCCCGGCACCTGCGGTGCGGCGCCGATTCAGAACATCGGCGCCTACGGGCAGGAACTCTCATCCAGTCTGCGTTCGATCGAGTTTCTCGACTACCTCACCGGCGACCTCGTTGTGCTGTCGGCTGCCGAGCTCGAGTTCGGCTATCGGCGCTCAGCTCTCAAGGGCGGCCGCGCGGGTATCGTCGTGTCCATCGACCTTTCCCTCTCGGAAAATTCCGATGCCTTGAGCGATCCAATCGGTTATGCGCAACTCGCGACCGCGCTTGGCGTCTCGGCTGGCGCTCGGCTGCCGCTCGCGCGGGTGCGCGCGGCAGTGCTCTCCCTTCGTGGGTCGAAAGGCATGCTCCTCGACCCTACCGATCCGGACTCGGTGAGCGCAGGATCCTTCTTCACCAATCCGATCGTGAGCGCCGATTTCGCGCGCTCACTTCCTGTGGAGGTGCCACGCTGGCCGGTTGAGACTGGTGCAGTGGGCGAAGTGGCTTCCACGATCACGCCTCTTGAGGCCTACGATCCCAGTCACCTCGATCCCGCCCCCGTTGCGGAGTCGCGCCGGGTCAAGTTAAGCGCTGCCTGGCTCATCGAGCACTCCGGGGTGGCGAGAGGATTTCGACTTCCGGGGTCGCGCGCCGCAGTCTCGAGCAAGCACAGCCTCGCGATCGTCAATACGGGGGATGCCACCGCGGCGCAGGTCGCCGAGTTGGCCCGCTATCTGCAGACCCGCGTGCTCGGTGCCTACGGCGTCGTGTTGCAGCCCGAGCCGGTTCTTGTCGGCGTGCACATCTGATTTGGCAGCCGGCCCTCAGTTGGCGTTGGCAATGAGCCAGGCGTAAGGGTCGACAAACACGCCGCCCAGAGAGATTCCGAGGTGCAGGTGCGCACCTGTCGAGGCGCCCGTGCTCCCCACCAGGCCAAGGGTCTGCCCGACGGTGACGGTATCGCCGACGGCCACGGTGGGGGATCCGGCGATCATGTGTGCGTAGAGGCTTTCCACCTTTTGTCCGTTGATCACGTGTTCGATGACCACGCGAGTTCCGTAGGCGGCGTATCCGCCACTGTCCTGCCCGACGATGGTCACGACTCCCGGTGCAATTGCCCCAATCGGGGCTCCGGCGCCCGGCAGAAAGTCGAGTCCGTCATGGAACGACGAACAGCCTCCGCAGGGGGCGTCGCGCGCCCCGAAACCGCTGGCGATGGGAACGTAGCGTGTGAACGGCCATTGGACGGTGCCGTTGGGATTGGGCGTGTAGAGAAAGCTTCCTCGCGGCGTAAAACTCGCCAACTTCGCCTGCCGCACCGGTGGGGGGGGAGGAGGAAGAGTGACGGTGTATCCATCCCGGCCTGCGATCGTGGAAACCGCAAGTGTCGCCTCGGTGCCGGCAGCAAAGGATTGGGCGGGGGCTGATTCGGGCAACGCAGAGCTGTACCGCGCGAGAGCGGATGCCGAGTCGGCACGGTAAAGAGCCGCGGCGGGCAGCGAGGTCGAAACGATCAGCGCAGCCACACCGAAGAGGGCACCGATGGCGGTCACCTTCGAGGTTGCCCGTGTCCGGCGGGCTTCCCTTTGCTCTTGCCGTTTCACCTGGTCAGTCCTTTGCCGTGAATCATCGATGCTTCCGCAGTCGAGAAACTCGGGATTTTTCGGGTATCGCCAGCCTGCAGCGACGAAGTGTTTTATAACGGATCGGTAAAGGCTAGCAAGAGTCGGCCCATTCGGCCAGCTGAGGTGGCGGGGCGCAACACGATCCCGCGGTCCGCGGTCCGCAGAGCGAGAGTGATACACCGCAGGAGGCGGCGTCAGCCGTGCAGGCTCCGAAGCAGCTTGGCGCTGGAGGTCATTGCGCCGCCGAGCACCGCCGGGATTCCGCCTCCGGGGTGCACTGATGCCCCGACGCGCCAGAGCCACCGGCGTCGAGGGTCCCGGTAGGCGGGTGCGTGCAACGGACCGCTCTGCCAGAGTGGGCGGGTCGCGCCGTAGAGCGCTCCGCCTGTGGCGCCCCATCCCGCGAAGTACTCAGGATCGAGAATCTTGTACTCGCCGATCATCTGGGTGATGGGCCGATCGAGTCCGATTACTTCACTGATGCGCCCAATCTCCCGTTGCACGAAGCTGTCGTCGAGGCCGTACCGGTGTCCGTCGGCGGGCGAGGTGAGAAGCAGTGCGACGGTGCCTTTTTCGTTGGGGTAGATCTCACCCGGACGGTAGTAGTTCACGAAGGCCATCGTCTGCTCGGGCGCGAGCCCCGCCGCGAGGCTGCGGTGCAGGGCGGTCGGGTCATCCGGCATCACTACGGAGTGCGTCGCCGTGGCTTCGGGCAGAAGTTTCTCGAGCACGCCGTAGATGGCGACGCCCGAGCAGGTGAGCCCTCGCGCCCGGGACGGCCCGCCGCCCAGGAGGCCGGCGAGCACCCCCGGGTCGAGGGCGCTCACCACGAGGTCGGCCCGGTACTCGGCCGCGACCGTGCGCACCCGCGACCGCTCCACCGACACGACGCTCTCGCCGGTGTTCACCCGCGCACCGGCTTGAAGGGCGAGCCGGTGGAGGGCGAGCGGCAGCTCGTAAACCCCACCCTCGGGAACCCAGACACCGTCCCTGGCCATCACCGCGGGAATGCTCGCGTAGAGCGAGAGGCTCCGGGTGGGTGGCACCCCCGCGTTCAGTGTGTGGATGGCGATCACCTCGCGCAATCCCTCGGGCATCCAGGTCAGGGCATCGAGGAAGCGCTTGGTCGTGAGTCGGGTGCCGTACAGGCGTGCGAGGGCGCCCACCGCGGGAAGCGCCTTCGGATCGATCGGATCGGAGGTGAGCAGCGAGGTAATCTGTGGTCCGAGGCCGCCGTGCTCCCGATCGAAGCGATCCCACGCCGCCCGCCAAGGGTGCCCCTCCTCGACCGGCAGTGTGACGGTCTGCCCGCGGTAGAAGTAACACCCCACCTCGGGTAGACGCCGCAGATGCAGCTGGCCTGCCGACGAGTCTCCCCTGGCATCAACCGCTTTGCTCGAAGCATCGCCGGCGCCAAGCGCGTCGTAGCGGCGCATCAGTTCATCCCACACCGCAGGGAACGTTACGAGGGAGGGGCCGGTGTCGATGCGCTGGCCGCCGACCTCGAGCCGCCGGCTCTTGCCGCCGACCCAGTCGTTACCTTCGAGCACCGTAACGTCGTGCCCCGCCCTGGCCAGCAGCGCGGCAGCCGCGAGCCCGCCGATGCCGGCCCCGAGTACGACGATCCGACGCGGTGATGGTGTGTTCATTAGGAGCCTCCGAGCAGCAGCGCAGCCACAATCTGCACGCCGGCAACCGAACCGGCGGCGTACGGGAACGCGATCGAATATCGGTAAAGACGGCGGGCCCCATCGGGGGTCGGATCCCGGCGCAGGCGAAGCAGCAGCCAGCCGGCGATCAGGGCGTTCGCCACGGCGACCGGGATGTTGACGAAGGCAAAGCAGATCGTTGACGCCGACCACCAGACGGTGCACCACAGCAGGGCCAAACGTGGACCGAGACGCACTGCTGTAGTGATGATTCCGGCTTCCCGGTCCACGTCGATGTCCTGCACCGCGTCGAAGGTGTGCTTGGCCACGCTCCAGGCCATCAGTCCGATCGCCGCAGCCCAGACCGGGGCCACCCCGAAGGCGAGAGGCACGAACACAAGGGGAAACGCGTAGGCCGCGTTGCTCAGAGCGTCTAGATAGGACCTCGCCTTGAAGCGCAGTGGCGGCGCCGAGTACTGCACGAAGATGACGATGTAGGCGAGGATCCAGGCAAGCGCATCCAGCGGCAGCGTGAAGAGGAAGTAGGCGACGAATGGCAGATTGGTCAGCACGACAGCGGCAAGAATGCGCCGGGACTCGGTTGAGACGATCCGGGCTCCCTCGAGCCCGCCCTTGCGCGAGTTCAAAGCGTCGGTTTCCTGGTCGAAGATGTCATTGATGCCGTAGATCAGAAGGTTGAACGGCAGCGTCGCCCACAACAGCAGGGCAACGGCTTCCCACTCCCATAGGGCGCCAGCGAGCCACAGGGCGATTGCCGTCGTGCCGGTGGTATTGACCCACAGCACTGGTCGCGAAATCAGAACCAGTCTCAGGAGCACCTCGCCAGAATAGTGGTCCCGGATGACCGCCCTGCCAGTGTTGCCAAGGGCTGCGCGGTATCTGGCGCTCAGGAGTCCTTCCGGATCCAACGGAAGGTCAGGCAGCAGGCTACGAGTCCCACGACCAGCCAGATCGCTGTCACGATGGCCACGCCGCCGAGGTTCCAGGCGCCGCCCATCTCGAGGGTCTTGAACGAGTCGGGGAGGAACACGGAGCGCATTCCCTGGGCTAGCCACTTGAGGGGGAAGATGCTCGCGAAGTTCTGGAGCCACTCGGGCAGTTGAGAGAAGTTGATATATACGCCCGAGATGAACTGCAGGATCAGCGTGATCGGAATGATCACGGCCGTCGCGGTCTTGCCCGAGCGTGGAAGGGCGCTCAGCGCTATCCCCAGCACAGCGCAGGTTGAGACACCGAGGAGGAACACCCAGGCGAAGGTGAGCCACTTGACGGGTTCGGTCGGCAGCAATACCCCGAACGCGAGGGCCGCAACAATAATCAGAAGAGCCGACTGCAGGATGCCGGTCACGATCACCTGCCCGATTTTGCCGATGAAGTAGCTCAGCACCGGAAGCGGCGATCCACCGAGTCGCTTCAGGGTGCCGTCGCTCTTTTCCGTCGCGATGTCAATCGACATGTTCTGCAGGCCGCTGAGGAGCAACCCTACGGCGAGCATGGCGGGGAGGTAGAAATCCGCCGCAGCCACCTTCGCTCCGTCCGCGGTCGTGCCGAAACTGCCCTTGCTGAATGCCACCGAGAAGATCGTGAGCAGGATCAGCGGGAACAAGAAGGTGAAGAACACCGAGTCACCCTGACGGAAGTAGGTCTTGATTTCATAGGCGATGCGGCTGGCCCCGAGCGTGAGGGTGCGGCCGAGGCCAAATTTCTGTGTCGTGATGGCGGCGGTCACAGTGAGCGCTCCAGCTCTTCCATGGACTTCTGCCGCACGGTGTGAGCGGCGACGAGCTCGAGGTAGACGTCTTCGAGGCTTGGGCGGCGCACCTCGAGCGCGGTGGGTTCGCTGCCGGTAATGGCCAGGAGACGTGCGACGACGGAGGCCGGTTCGGTGGTTCGCTCCTCGTGGACACCGTTCTGGTCGGTCCAGCGCACTACCGGGATACGGGCATCCGCTCCACCGATCTCATCAATCGTGCCGATGTCGATGAGCTTCCCGCCGGCGATCACACCGGCACGATCACTCAGTTGGGCGGCCTCATCGAGATAATGCGTGGTGAGCAGGATCGTCGTTCCCTCGGCTTTGAGGCCGCGGATGAGCTCCCAGAAATCGCGACGAGCCTCCGGATCGAACCCGGTGGTCGGCTCGTCGAGGAAGAGCAGCTCCGGCCGACCGATCACGCCGAGCGCGACATCCACTCGCCTCTGTTGTCCGCCGGAGAGCGACCTGATTCGGACCCGTGCCTTCTCGGTGAGGCCGACTGCAGCAATGACCTCATCGACGTCTCGCGGATTCGGATAGAAACCGGCGAAGTGGGCGAGTTGTTCACGCACCGTCACGTTGCCGCTCTCACCGCTGGACTGGAGCACGATACCGAGGCGCGCCTTCCAGGCGATTCCGCCGCGCTGCGGGTCGACGCCAAGCACGCTCGCCTCACCGCTGGTGCGGTCGCGATATCCCTCGAGAATCTCAATGGTCGAGGACTTTCCGGCACCGTTGGGGCCGAGCAGGGCGAATGTCTCACCCGCGTGAATGTCGAAGCTCACGCCATCGACGGCCGCGAAGTCGCCGTAGTGCTTGCGCAGGTCTCGCACGCTCACGTGGGGAGAAGTTGTCATACTCAATAGTGACGTGTGCCGCTGTGCGCGCCGTGCGGTCGCTGGGCGGCCCGGCAGCTTTGCACCCGGCGGAACCGTCGCCTACACTGGAGCGTGGTAGTTGAAATCTGCCATCATTTCGTATGCCCATTTCGGGCGAAGCCCTCGACGTAAAGCGTGCGGATGATGACAATTCGACTGCGAAGGGCGGTGGCTCAATTGGTAGAGCAGCGGTCTCCAAAACCGCAGGTTGCAGGTTCAAGTCCTGTCCGCCCTGCAGCTCGATTCGTGCACCTGTGCGGGTCAGCCATTTCCGGAAGGTAGTGACCAAGTGGCGAGAAATGTCATCGACGAACCGAGTGAAGACGTCGTCGCGAACGCCAATCAGGACCGTGGTGCAAGCCGTGGCCCATTCGGCAGACTCGTCCTGTTCCTCCGGCAGGTAATCAATGAACTGAAGAAGGTCGTCACCCCGACCCGCAAGGAACTGTTCAGCTATACCGGTGTCGTGTTGGTCTTTGTGGTCATCATGATGGCGGTGGTCTACGGGCTGGATCTGCTCTTTGCGCTCGGTGTGAATACCGTCTTCGGCAAGTAACGTTCTTCAGCATTATCGATTCGCGGGGAGCTTGAGGCTTCCGAACCGGCGGCGGCACGCGAAGTGCCGCATTCGCCCCAAGAAATGGAATGAGATTCACAGTGTCTGGAACTAAGCGCGACGACATCGACCTCGCGACCGCTGCCGAGCAGTCCTCCGAGGAGGATGAAGCGCAGGAGGGCAACGAATTGGCCGCGGATGAAGAATCCGCCGAGTCTGCCGAAAGCCGCGCGCTCCACGTTGTGAATGAGGAAGACGGCGAAGACGACACCAACACCGACACCGACAGCGATGTCGAGGCAAATCTCGATGCCGCGCTTGATGCGGTCGCGCTCGCCGCGGATCCCGAAGCGGATGCCGCAGTCGCGGATGCGCTAGAGGTCGACTCCGCCGACGAGGCCGAGGCCGCCGTCGAGGCGACCGATGACGAGGTCGGATCCGTGGAGGGCGAGACCGAAGACGTCGTGCCGTTCGACGATGCATTCGAGGCAGAGATCGTGTCAGAGCTCGCCGAGCAGGCGAGCGTGGACGAGGCCGAAGAAGAGACCGAGGTCGACCCCTACGACGAATTCCGCAGGGAGCTCAAGGCGGCCTATGGAAAGTGGTACGTCATCCACTCCTACGCCGGTTTCGAAAAGCGCGTGAAGCAGAACATCGAGAACCGCAAGGTCTCCATGGCGATGGAGGACTTCGTCTTCCAGGTCGAGGTGCCAATGGAGGATGTCGTCGAGATTAAGAACGGCCAGCGCAAACTGGTCACTCGCGTACGTATCCCCGGCTACGTGCTGGTGCGCATGGACCTCAACGAAGACAGCTGGTCGGTCGTGCGTCACACACCCGGCGTCACCGGCTTCGTCGGTAACTCGCACAACCCCACGCCGCTGCGGTTCGAAGAGGCCTTCAACATGTTGAAGAGCCTCGTGCAGATCGTCGAAGCTCCGGCCAAGGCCGGCGCCAAGGGCGGGAAGGCCGTGGGCCGTTCCATCCCCCAGGAAGTCGACTTCGAGATCGGCGAGACGATCACCATCAAGGAGGGCTCGTTCGCGGGCCTTCCGGGCTCGATCAACGAGATCAAGGCGGAGAGCGGCAAGCTCATCGTGCTGGTCTCACTGTTCGAGCGCGAGACACCGGTGGAGCTCAGCTTCGACCAGGTCACCAAGCTCTAACGGATCCCGTCCACAGGAAGCCCGCCGTATCCACGGCGGGCTTTTTTGTGCCGTGATACCGGTGCGCGGGCGTCCCGCGCCGTCCTGCGAGGATCCTGGGGCGTGTTTAGAGCAGTATGTATCTACATCGATGCGAGTCACGTTTCCTCCCCAGTGTTGCAGGGTGGCCGTTTCGCGGTGAGTGAAGAAAGTGGGAGTCAGGATGGATGCCGATGTCATCATCGTGGGCGGCGGGTTGGCTGGTCTCGTTGCTTCGAACGAACTTGTCCGGGCAGGTAAGCGGGTGGCGATCGTCGACCAGGAGAATTCCGCGAATCTCGGTGGTCAGGCCTTCTGGTCGTTCGGTGGCATATTCCTGGTGAACACCCCCATGCAGCGTCGCTACGGAGTGAAGGACTCTTTCGATCTTGCCTGGCAGGACTGGCAGGGCAGTGCCGGCTGGGATCGGCTCACCGGTGAGCTGCCAGAGGATGAGTGGGCCAGAAAATGGGGGCGGGCGTATGTGGAGTTCGCGGCCGGTGAGAAGCGGTCGTGGCTACGGGAGCAAGGCGTCAAGTTCACGCCCTTGGTCGGGTGGGCCGAGCGCGGCGACGGCAAGGCTGGCGGACACGGCAACTCGGTTCCACGTTTTCACGTGCCATGGGGAACGGGAACGGGCATCTCCGAACCCTTCGCCGACAAAGCCCGTGAAGCGGCGGAAAGCAACCTCGTCACGTTCTACTTCCGGCATCAGGTCGACGGTCTCATCATGGATGGCAATACGGTGACCGGGGTGCACGGCACACGTCTGGCGCCTGACCCCGCGAAGCGCGGCGTGACCTCGAACCGGGAAAAGGTCGGGGAGTTCCAGCTCACCGCACAGGCCGTGGTGATCGCCTCCGGCGGGATCGGCGGCAATCACGAACAGGTGCGGAAGTGGTGGCCGGAGCGCCTCGGAACACCCCCGAAGACGATGATCACCGGGGTGCCCAAGCATGTCGACGGAAGGATGCTCGATATCGCCGATGACGCCGGCGTGCGGCTCGTCAACCGCGATCGCATGTGGCACTACACCGAGGGGGTTCAGAACTGGAACCCGATCTGGCCGAGCCACGGCATCCGCATCCTCCCCGGCCCGTCCTCGATGTGGTTCGACGCGCTCGGCCGGCGCCTGCCCTCGCCGGGACTTCCCGGATACGACACCGTCGGAACCCTCACGATGCTCCGCGCGACGCCGGACATTCAGGAGTATGACCACTCCTGGTTCATCCTGACCCAGGACATCATCAAGAAGGAGTTCGCTCTCTCCGGGTCCGAGCAGAACCCCGATATTACAAACCATGACCTGAAACTGATGCTGCAAAGCCGGCTCGGTCGCAGCGCGCCGCCTCCCGTGGAGGCATTCAAGAAGCACGGCGCAGACTTCGTCGTCGCCGACAACCTCCGTGACCTCGTCGCCGGTATGAACAAGATCACCGATGTCGCAACGCTCGACTACGAAGACATCGAACGCCAGATCGTGCAGCGCGACGCAGAAATGACCAACCCGTACTCGAAGGACACCCAGGTGATGGGCATCCACAATGCGCGTCGGTATCCGGGCGACAAGCTGTTCCGTGTCGCTAAGCCGCACAAGATCCTCGACCCCGCTCATGGCCCACTGATCGCCGTGAAGCTCCACATCATCACGCGGAAAACCCTCGGCGGCATTCAAACTGATCTGAACGGGCGGGCGTTCGCGAAGGACGGGTCGCCGATTCATGGGTTGTACGCTGCCGGCGAAGCAGCCGGGTTCGGCGGCGGAGGTGTCCACGGGTACAACGCGCTCGAGGGCACGTTCCTCGGCGGCTGCATCTTCACCGGTCGCACGGTGGGCCGCTCCATCGCCCGCCAGCTCTGACCGTCGCCACCGCAAACACGGAAGGCCGTGCACCAATTGCTGATGCTTTTCCCGGAGTGTGGGCTACCTTCCTTACTCTTCACGCCCTCGGCCAAGCTCTAGCAGAGGGTGTCCCGTCCCGCCCTTCCCGCCCCGGCGTCATCCCCGATGGGTTTCGTCAACGATGTTGAGCCCTCAGCACTCCCAACGTTGACGAGAACCATCACCGTTACCCGCGCCATCTGACGGCGGTCCTCACTGTCGAAGCGTCACGCGCGCTGGCGGCGACCGTCGTGCGCTTTCGCGGCGAAGAGGTCGAGCGTCAAGCCTTCCAGGAGGGCGCCGGGATCAAGCCCGAGGGCAAACGCGATTCGTACCAGAGAGTGAACACTCGGCATCGCGCGACCGTTCTCGTATGCACGGACGTTGGACGAGTCGATTCCGCTTCCGGCGGCGAGCTCATCCTGCGTGATTGCGATCTGCCGTCGACGCTCAGCGATTCGCCGCCCGATGTGGGCAGCGGCATCGGAGGTGACTCGGGGCATCCACTAAGCCTCAAGGGGCCCGGGCGCGTGTGCCAGTGTGTAAGTCACCGGGTACTTGTACTCTCATACCTATGGGGACATTCTGTTGGGGAATTCAGCGGCTTCTGCCTTCAAGCCTCAAGCTCAGGCTGGCGCTCTTTGGAGCAACCGAGCCACGCGCCCGTGAGTTCTCGCTTTGACCGATCTAAGCGAAGGGTTGTCTAACCCGGTTCTCAATGGGCCCTACGACGAGCCGTCCCGCCACTTCGAGCTCAGCCCGAGCGGTCCAACCGGCGTGGTCATCGAGTCCCGACGCGTCAGCGAATTCTTCGTGCCAATCCCGAAGCCGAAGAAGGGTCGCAGCAAAGCAGTTGCGACCGCGCCAACCCTCGACTTCACCTCGCTCACCGATGAGCGCGTGGAGCGCAATGACAAGATCGATCAGCTCCGCGATGCGCTCCGGGACTGGCGTCGCCAGAATTACCCCGGCGTCACAGCCATCACTCGCAAGCTCCTCCTCCACTGGTCCGATGAGGCGCGCGAGGATCGCATTCTCTTTGCTCAGCGCGAGGCCGCTGAGACTGCCATCTACATTGCCGAAGTCGTCGGCCGCGATAAGTACGACCGGAGCGGACTCGCTGGAATCGATTGGCGTGAGACGCTCGCTGCGGCGAACGCCGAGCACAACGCAGGCCTGCCTCGCATAGCGCTGAAGATGGCGACCGGTGCGGGCAAGACCATTGTCATGTCGATGCTCATCGCTTGGCAGACGCTCAACAAGGTGGCGAGCCCGCAGGACAGCCGCTTCGTAAAGCGCTTCCTTATCGTCACTCCAGGAATCACGATCAAAGACCGCCTCCGCGTGCTCCAGCCGACCGAGCCACGTGACATCAACTATTACGACGTCCGGGGTGTCATCCCGCAGGACCTTCGTGCGCAACTCAACCAGGCCGAGGTGCACATCGTGAACTACCACCAGTTCTTGCCGCGCAACACGGCGGCGGGAAAGGGCATCTCCTCCAATACTCGCAAGCTCTTGCTCCAGGGTCGGTCGGACCAAGGCGCCTTTTCGGAGACGCCCCAGATGGTCGTGACCAGAGTGCTCGACAAGCTTGGCCGCGACAAAGGCGAGATCGTGGTCTTCAACGACGAATCGCATCACTGCTACCAGTCGAAGGATCTCGACGGCAAGATCGACGCCGACGAGAAGGAGGCGAATGAGGACGCGCGGGTCTGGTTCAAAGGCCTCGTCGACATCCGCAAGTTCGCCAACAAAGGTAAGGCGGGCATCAAGACGATCTACGACCTATCCGCGACGCCGTTCTATCTCTCTGGCTCAGGCTGGGGCGAGGGCACGATCTTTCCCTGGGTGGTCAGTGACTTCGGACTCATGGACGCCATAGAGTCGGGAATCGTCAAGGTGCCTCGACTGCCGGTCGATGACAACGCGCAAGGCAAGGAGGTCACCTACCTTCACCTCTACGACGCGTTGACGGATGACCCGAACCGGCCGCGTTCTGCCCGCATCGCAAGCACGGTCGAGCCTGGCTGGAAGAACATTCCTGGAGTACTGCAAGGCGCTCTAGAGAGTCTCTACGCGAGCTATGAGCACGCGTATCGAGACTGGGAGGAGCGACTCAAGCCGCTAGATGAGCCGCCTCCGGTGATGATCGTGGTCACGCCGAATACATTCGTGAGCAAGCTCATCTACGACTGGATCGCCGGCTACGAAATCGAGCGTGATGGTGAGAAGCGACTCGTGGATGGGCACTTGCCGCTTTTCAGCAACGTCGAGCGCGATGTTGCGATCGCAGTACCGCGCACGATCATCGTCGACTCGAGGCAACTTGAGTCGGGCGAGAGCATGAAAGATGACTTCAAACGGGCGGCCGCGGATGAGATCGAAGCTTTCAAACAGGCCTACCGCAAGTCGAATCCTGGGGCCGATGTCGAGAAACTCGATGACGCCGACCTCCTCCGCGAGGTGATGAACACCGTTGGCAAAAAGGGACGCCTCGGTGCCGAGGTTCGCTGTGTCGTTTCGGTTGCGATGCTCACCGAGGGCTGGGATGCGAACACTGTGACCCACATCCTCGGCGTTCGAGCCTTTGGCTCGCAGTTGCTTTGCGAGCAAGTTGTTGGTCGTGGCCTTCGCCGGCGCAGTTACGCAATCGATCCGGAGACGGGCCACTTTCCTGCCGAGTACGCGAATGTCTACGGAATCCCCTTCTCGTTCATTCCAAGCGACAAGCCGATTGACCCGCCAAAGACGCCCGAGCCGGCAGTCCGAGTGAAGGCGTTGGACGACCGCTCCCATTTGCGAATCGAATTCCCGATTGTGACCGGCTACCGGATGGAGTGGCCGGAATCGCCGATCGACTTCCAGCTCGAGCATGCGAAGGCTTTCACGATCAACGGCGAGGCTGTGCCGAGTCGTGTTGATATCGAGGGCATTGTCGGGCAGGCCGAGACCGTCGCGGCAATCCGGAATGCGCGTCCGCGCTCGATCTCCTTCGAGATCGCGAAACGGATTATGGATCATGAGGTAAACGTTGACGGAAACTGGCGACCCTGGATCTTCCCGCAACTCGTCACCGCGATCGAGACCTGGATCAAGCACCGGGTCCACATCGAGCCCGGATTCACCCTCGGACATTTGCTAATTGCCGAACTGCAGCAGACTGCCGCCGAAATGGTCTGGAACGCGATCCACCAGATCCGCGGTGACGAGTCCGGCAAGCCTCTCGTTCGCCCGATCCTGAACCTCGGCTACCCGGTCGGTCGCACGGACGACGTCTTTTTCGACACTCGGAAGAAGGTCTTCGAAACGACCCATTCGCATGTGTCACACGTGACCCTCGACGGCAAGGACGGGAATGAGTGGGAGAAACGAGTCGCGAAGGTCAGCGAACAACTCGCCGCCGAACACGTGATCACGAGCTACGTCAAGAACGATCATCTCGGCCTTACGATTCCCTACGTCCACAAGGGCAAGCGCCACGAGTACTGGCCCGACTTTGTGTTGAAGTTCGACGCCGATCGTTACCTCATCGTCGAGGTCTCCGGCTCGCAGAAGTCGCCAGGGCCTACGAGGGAGAAGGCACGCACAGCCCGCGACTCGTGGTGCGCAAGCGTGAACAATCACGGCGCGTTCGGCATCTGGGGATACCTCGAGCTAGGCCAGGCCGGTGTGCAGAATGCCGACTACGAGCTCCGCGAAGCAATCATGCAGCACCGAGCGGGGGCGCCGATCATCGGTGACCCCGACCTCCTGTCCCACTTCATTACCGAGGGAATCTAATGGCCCGCACTGCAAAGCCGAAGGGTCGGACGGAAGTCACGGCATACGACCACGAAGAGACACGTCGGAACATTCCCACCGCAGACGCAGCGGCAGCTTTCTACGACGAGGCGAAGGATGCCATGCCGCCGCTGCGATACCAGCGGAACGCTGACCTCGACCCGCAGCTCGTCTGGAAGGGCAAAGATGCGCAGGATGACGAGGACCTCGTCGTCGATGCACCGCCGATCTATATCCAGGAGAAGATCGTCCCTCAGGCCCTTATCGAGAACCTCCGGAAGTCGTCAGCTGAAAGAGCGAAGCGAGACGAAACAAGCCAACCGGACCTCTTCGATCTCTTCGAAGACTTTGACGAACTTGATGACCTCAGCCAAGTCGAGTTTTACCAGCACGACGAATCTTGGAAGAACCGGATGATCCTCGGCGACTCTCTCCAGGTGATGGGCTCTCTTGCCGAGCGGGAGGCTCTCCGGGCCAAGGTGCAGATGATCTACATCGACCCGCCTTACGGCATCAAGTTCGGCTCGAACTGGCAGGCTCGGACAGGTTCCAAGAACGTCAAGGACGGAAGACTAGAGGACGCCGCCCGCGAAGCTGAGCAGATCAAGGCCTTTCGGGACACCTGGGAACTCGGCATCCACTCGTATCTGAGCTACCTTCGTGACCGTCTCGTCGTCGCTCGAGATCTGCTTACCGATTCCGGCAGCGTCTTCGTCCAGATCGGCGCAGGGAACGTCCATCGAGTGCGCGCGCTCCTGGACGAAGTCATGAACAGTGAGAATTTTGTCAGCCAGATTTCAGTTCGCAAGACCGCGACACCAAGCGCAACACTCGATGACGCGTTTTTCTACCTCATTTGGTATGCCAAGGATGTCAGTCAGATGAAATACCGTCAGCTTTGGCGGGAGCGCGATCAAAATGACTGGTTCCATGACACGCCTGGCGGTTCTTGGGGAATCGAACTTGATGGCGAGCGCCGCCAGACGATACCGGCTGAAAAGTCCGACCCGAAGCGACTCCCCTCCGGAGCGCGCATTTACGCCCTCTCAAAGCTCAACTCGGCCGGGTCGAGTAACTCTCCGCAAAGTTTCGCCTGGAGGGACAAGAGCTACCACCCGGGGACAAACAACCACTGGAAGACGTCACTTGCCGGTCTCGCAAAACTTGAGTGGGCGAATCGCCTTGAGGCGCGAGGCGGACCGCCTTGGTTTGTGCGTTTTCACGACGATAACCCCCAAGTACCCCTCACCAATCTTTTCGAGGACACGGCTGGTAAGTCGGGTGAGTCCATTTACGTCGTTCAGACCCAACCTGATGTGATCCAGCGGTGCATGCTCATGACGACTGACCCCGGAGACCTTATCCTCGACCCGACCTGCGGGTCCGGCACCACGGCGTTCGTTGCTGAGCAATGGGGGCGCCGCTGGATCACGATCGACACCTCGCGGGTTGCGCTGGCACTCGCGCGGCAGCGGATCATGGGGGCGAAGTATCCGTACTACATGCTCGCCGACAGCGACGAAGGGCGAAAGGCAGAAAAGCTTCCGCCCGCGACGACGACCGGGGACCTAAGCCATGGATTCGTCTACAAGAAGGTCCAGCACATCACGCTGAAGTCGATAGCGAACAACCCCGACATCAAGGACGGGATGACAGGTGAGGAGATCGACGCTGCAATCAAGCGGCACGCCGAATTCGAGCTGCTCTACGACCAGGCCGCCGAGGACAAGTCGAAGGTGCGCGTCGCTGGCGCGTTCACAGTCGAGTCGCTTTCGCCGCATCGAAGCGTGTCGTTCGACGAGGCGGACGACCTGCGGCCGGGCGCAATGGACACGGACACACCGTCCTTCGAGCAGTCGATTCTCGCGAACCTTCGCACCGCCGGCATCCAGAACGGCCGCAAGAGCGAGCGCGTCGTGTTCGAGACGATCGATGCCCACCCCGGTGTCTATGTCCAGGCGATCGGCACTCAGAAACCAGACGATGAGCGAGCGCAGCCGGATGAAGTGGTCGAGCAAGTCGCGATCGCGATCGGACCTCAATATGGGACGGTGTCGGCCGCCTTCATCAAGCAGGCCGCTCGCGAGGCGGTCGAGGCCGGCGCGCCGCTCGTCGCGGTTCTCGGCTTCGCTTTCGACCCGCAGCTCGGTGTCGAAACCGACGAGGAGGGCTTCGCGGTCGTCGCGGGAGTGCGCGACCTTGGTCGTGTCAAAGTGCTCGTCGTCCGAATGAACGTCGACCTCCTCATGGGAGAGGAATTGAAGAAGACCGGAGCAGGGAACTTGTTCACGGTTTTCGGTGAGCCCGACCTAGCGTTGCGGGCGGTCGGCGACCAGTGGGAGGTCGAGATCAGGGGCGTCGACGTTTACGACCCGACGTCCGGCGAAGTCCGCTCGAACTCAACGAAGGAGATCGCGCTCTGGATGGTCGACACCGACTACGATGGCGAGTCTTTCTTCGTGCGCCGCGCTTACTTCCTCGGAGACAACGACCCGTTCAAGTCGCTGAAGACCGCTCTAAAGGCCGACATTGACGAGGAAGCATGGTCGACGCTAAATCGCTCGACCTCGGTTCCGTTCAGTACGCCGTCCACTGGCCGAATCGCAGTGAAGGTTATCAACGACTACGGCGACGAGGTCATGAAAGTCCTTGAGGTCGGGTAAGTGCTCGTCCCCGAACGTACTGTCGACTCGTTGCTCGCCTACGAGTTGCTTCGTGCGTTCCCGAGGGCGATCCTCTGGTCCCCAACGAATACGGCGGGGAGTTTGGACCACGAACTGGATGCGGGTGGGCCCAGGGCAATCCTGTTCGAATGCAAAGGTATCGAAGATCGTTGGCGTATCCCGATCCGGGCGCAGCAACTCGACGACTACGTCACAGGCGGCCTGGGACAACTGCTCTATCTGCTGCCTTCCAAACCGGTCGATCCGCTGATTCCGTGGCTCCGCTCGTGTGCCAGCGATCCTGACGTGCACGGACGCTGTCAGGCGTGCGCGGCTTCTCGCGGATCAGACAATCGGCGGTGGGCAGGCTCGCAGCCTCCTGTAAGTGGCGCGCCGCCGGAGCGACGCCTGCAACCCTGGTTCAATCACTGGGCTTGGTGTGTACCGGCCGCGCAACTGCAGTTGCATCTTGGTCGCCCGACGCGTGACATGCGCATACCCGCCGAAGACGCATCGCTGGCTGCCATTCCCGGCGCCCAGCGTCTGTGCCACATGCTCCCTCGGTCGACAGCGTCGGCTGTCACCGGGCTGCCCAGCGGGGGTGGCACAGCTCCTGCCTCTGATGCTGGCGGGAAGGGGGAGCCCCGAGGCCTCGATGGTGGCGACGAACAACCTGGGGGTCCCCTGCCCGGCTTAGCCTTCTCTAATAGTGAGCTCCGCGGTGAACAGATCGTGGCGTTCTGGAAAAAGGGCACGGGGGATGAATCGCGCCAGGTTCGGCCAGGCTCCGTCGGGCTGCTGTACTGAGCAATGCCCACATACACTCCCGCCCAGCAGGCCGCGATTGGTGAGATCAATGCGCCCCTCCAACTGATCGCTTGCGCAGGCTCCGGCAAGACCCAGGTGATCTCCCAACGGATCTCGCATATTTTGGGCCAACCCGGCGTAACACCGGGGAACATCTTTGCCTTCACCTTCACTGAGAAGGCAGCCGCTGAGCTCAAGGAGCGCATTTACTCGATCGTCGAGCAGGAGCATCCCGGGATCGTCGGCCTCGCCGAGATGTACGTCGGGACTATGCACGGTTACTGCCTGAACCTGCTTCAGACCTACATCCCAGAGGCTTTCAAGTACGGTGTGCTCACCGAGATCACACAGCGGCTTCTCATCGACCGCGAGAGCACGAAGTCCGGACTCACTACCTGCACAACCACGGCACCGAGCCGTCCGACCCTCTGGCGTTACATGGACTCGAAGCTCTACATGCAGGTGCTTTCGGTTTTGCAAGAGGATCAGATCGACTGGTCTCTGATTCCTGACGCGGTCGATGCGAGCCTGAAGTCGTACTCGGCGCTCCTTGCACAGCGGAAGTACTTCGACTACACCTCGATGATCGCCCTGGCCGTTGCGTACTTGGAGTCGGACCCCGCTGATCCAGAGTTGGAGACTGTGGAACGCGAGCTGCTGCGCCACGTGCAGGACGACATCAAGTACGTCGTGGTCGATGAATATCAGGATGTAAACCCGCTTCAAGAACAGCTAATCGCAGCCCTCACCCGATTCGGCGCGAACCTCTGTGTTGTTGGGGATGACGATCAGACCATCTACCAGTGGCGGGGATCCGAGGTCTCGAACATCCTCACTTTCTCATCGCGCCACGAAGGCGTGCGGCAGATCGAGCTGGCAGATAACTTCCGTTCCACGGAGGGGATCGTACGGCTTGGCCGAAGCATCGCGGAGACCCTGCCCGTGGCAGAACGGCTGCCGAAGAAGATGGAATACGCATCGCATCAGCGTTGGGAGAGGGGCGACATACTCGCACTCGAGTTCCCAGAACCCGAAGCCGAGGCGCACTGGATCACCGACCGCATCGTTGCACTCCAGGGGATGCCCTTCGTGGATGCTCCCGGCCGTGAACCGAGGGGGCTTTCCTGGTCCGATTGCGCGGTCCTGCATCGCACGGTGAAGGATGCGGTCCCACTCGTTGATGCGCTCCGTGCGCGCGGCATCCCCTACATCATCAAGGGTCTTGCTCGGCTCTTCGATGCGCCGGAGATCGCAGCCCTTGTCGGAATGTTCAAGTACATGGTCGGGGAGATCACAGTCGCGGAACTGCGCCAGCTGTTCGTCGATGCCGATCTGCTGCCCGACTTCGGTGTCTTCCCGCGCGCGCTCACACTGCTCGACGCTGGGGCAGATTTCAGCGGCGGAGAGCGCTGGGGAACGTACAACATTCAGCGCCTCTTTCTGAGCGTGCTCGAAGCGCTCGACATCCGCGAGTCCACCATTCCGGGGGCTCCGGCGCGAGCCGAGCTGGTGATGTATCAGCTCGGCAAGTTCTCGCAGGTTATCTCGGACTTCGAGACGATCCACTTTCAGTCGGAGCCCGAACGAAAGTACGCAAGCTTCGTTCGCTTCCTCACAGACGAACGCCAGGCGCCTTCGTACTACGAGGAGGCCGACGAGGACAGCGGGTTCGCCACTCCAAACGCGGTAACGATCACGACCGTCCACCGCTCGAAGGGTATGCAGTGGCCGGCCGTGTTCATCCCGTGCCTGCGCGCGAATCGGTTTCCGATGCGCAGGCAAGGCGGGATCAACATTTTCCACGTAATACCGACTGCCGCTGTGTCCAATGCAGATCGCTATCGTGGCGGTCTCTCAGACGAAACGCGCCTCTTCTATGTCGCTGCAACGCGTTCGCAGAAGTACCTCGCCATGACCTTCGCGCCGGTGCCCGGGAACCAGCAAGCGAAGCGTCGATCCGACTTCTTCCTCCATGCGACCCGCTCCGACTGGGTCTCCACGGTCGATGAGAAGCTCCCAGCTGTCGCACGACTCGAACCGACGCCCAAGTTCGAAGAGCCGGCGATCTCTATCTCCTTCTCGGAACTGAAGTATCTGATCGACTGTCCGTACCAGTTCAAGCTCCGATTCATGTACGGATTCAATCCGCCGATCCACGAAGCGCTCGGCTACGGAAAGGGACTGCACGATGCCCTCGCCGAGATGCACAAACGATCTCTCGCCGGTGAGGTTCCTGCGCGCGCCGAATCTGCCGACCTTGTGGACCGCCACCTCCACACCCCGTACGCATACCCGGCACTGCGCGATCAACTTCACGTGTCAGCGGTCAACGCGATCGAGCGCTACTTCGACGAGCACGGTGACGACCTGACCCGAACCATTCACTCGGAGAAGCAGATCGAGGTCGTCGTCGCGCCTGGCGTCACGGTGAATGGCCGGATCGACTTGGTGAAACGACTCGAGACGAACGAAGTTTCCATCGTCGACTTCAAGTCCACCGAGGATTCGCAGCAGACCTCGGTGACGAAAGACCAGCTCAGCATCTACGCACTCGGCTACCAAGAGCTCACCGGTGAGTCCGCGGATACCATTCAGATTCTCAACCTCGATGCCAAGAGTGACGACTACACCGCTCGCGTGGATGATGCGCTCCTCGCCGGCATCAAGTCAAAAGTTCAGGCCGTGGCCGTCGACATCCGCGTCGGCCACTTCGACTGTGGGCACGATCATTCAAAAGAAGGCGCATACAACGACCTTGTATGGCTGACGCAAGTTACCTGAGTTGCGCAGGGATGCGAAAAAGCGTCCTCTAAAACGGCGGCGGATCAGGCACAGCGACATACCCGGTCGGGCTGGTCCACTCGATGCGCCCGGTGTCATCCTGCGTGATTGCCCACTTGGTCATGTGTTTGTCGCGATGATGTTTGCGGCATAGGTGCGAGAGATTCATCAGGGTGGTCCGCCCCCCGAATTGTCGATCGATTGTGTGGTCGAGGTCGCAGTTCACTGCCCGTTTGCCGCAGCCGGGGAACGTGCAGGTCTGATCGATCAGCTGTTTCATCCGTCTCAACCCTGCGGGGATGTGCTTTGTCGGTTGATCGATGTCGAGAATCGCGCCCGTTACCGGATCCGTCAGAATCCGGTAGATCGAGGTCGCGTCGCCGGCCAGGCGGCGGGCAGTTTCGGCGTCGATCGGGCCGTAGCCCTCGAGGGATGCGGGCATTTCGGACCGACCGAGAAGCGTGAGCATGGGGACGAGCACGCCGACCCGCACTGCGACGGAGCCAACGCTGCTGCCGGTCAGCATGTCGCCGAGCACGTCGGCACGGAGCTGCGGCATCGTGCGGGTCTCGCCGGGCGCTGCCGACAGTCGAAGTGCTTCGGCATCGAGGAGGGTCATAGCGGCAGTCGCAACTTCGGCGGGCAGGTAGGCCGAGATCCACGCCATCCCGTCGATGGCGGGCTCGAAGACGACCCGGCGGTGAGATCGCTCGCTCTCGTGCCTTTCGGCGGCAGTGTCGGCGACGATTTTCTCCCGAAGTGTGCGCGCGAACACGCGGAGTCGAGCTGGTGCGAGCCGCGCCGCGGGGTCCGCGACAGCGGCGTCGAACGCAGCGAATGCCCGATCGTCGCCATCGGGGAGCGACGCGGCGAGCTCTGAAACTGAGCGGGCGTTGGCAGGGGAGACCTCGCCCCAGCGAAACTTCTGCCAGGTGATCGGGGTGCGACCGATCATCGTGACGGCCTGGTGCTCGTGCGCCCGGACGGTGTTTTCAGAGAGCGAGAGCCTCACGGCGAGGTCGGCGATCGCTGCCCGCTCAGCGAATTCGATATCCTCGCGATTGAAGTGTGACGCATGGTCGCCGACGAATACCTCTGGGCTGTACCGGGCCTCATCGAGCACTGAATGGATGGCGACCAGAGTGGCCGCATGATGGAAGTTCACCGCGCGCTGTTCATACTCGGCGGCCGCAATCGCGGTGTCGATACGCACGTCGGATCTTGCCTGATCCGAGTAGTAGCCCAGCGCTTCCATACCTGCAGTCAATAGGCAACCACCGACATTTCGCGTAAGGTGAAGAGGTTGCGCCTTCGGGGGCGACCGCACCGCATCCATCCGGATGTCGGGAGAGCTGGCCAACACGGGCCCGTTCGATACAGAAAAGGAACCACAATGGCACCGAAAAAGAAGGTCACGGGTCTGATCAAGCTTCAGATCCAGGCCGGCGCCGCCAACCCCGCACCGCCCATCGGGCCGGCGCTCGGACAGCACGGCGTTAACATCATGGAGTTCTGCAAGGCGTACAACGCCGCGACTGAGTCGCAGCGTGGCAACGTCATTCCGGTCGAGATCACCGTTTACGAGGACCGTTCGTTCACGTTCATCCTCAAGACGCCCCCGGCTGCCGAGCTCATCAAGAAGGCGGCCGGCGTCAACAAGGGATCCGGCACCCCGCACACCACCAAGGTGGGACGGCTGACGAAGGACCAGCTCCGCTCGATCGCCGAGCAGAAGATGGTCGACCTCAACGCGAACGACGTTGCAGCGGCAGAAAAGATCATTGCGGGCACCGCTCGCTCGATGGGAATTACGGTGGACGCATAATGGCTACGAAATCCAAGGCCTACCGCGCCGCTGCCGAAAAGATGGAAGAGGGCAAGTTCTACACGCCCAACGAAGCCGTTGGAATCGCCCGTGAGAGCGGTTCGAAGAACTTCAACTCCACAATCGAAGTCGCCCTCAAACTCGGCGTCGACCCCCGCAAGGCAGACCAGATGGTTCGTGGAACCGTCATCCTGCCCCACGGCACAGGAAAGACCGCCCGCGTCATCGTCTTCGCGACCGGACCGGCCGCCGATGCCGCGATCGCTGCCGGAGCCGACGAGGTCGGTGGCGACGAGCTCATCGAGAAGGTAGCCGCTGGCTACACCTCGTTCGACTCAGCGGTCTCCACTCCGGAACTGATGGGCAAGGTCGGTCGCCTCGGAAAGGTGCTCGGCCCGCGTGGCCTCATGCCCAACCCGAAGACCGGAACCGTCACCACGGATGTTGCCAAGGCAGTTACCGAGATCAAGGGCGGAAAGATCGAATTCCGCGTCGACAAGCACTCCAACGTGCACTTCATCGTGGGCAAGGCGGCCTTCCCGGCCGAGCAGCTCGAGGAGAACATCAAGGCGGCGCTCGATGAGATCGTGCGCTCCAAGCCCAGCTCCGCAAAGGGCCGTTACATCCAAAAGGGCACTGTGACGACCACCTTCGGTCCGGGCATCCCGCTCGACGTGAACGTGCTCTAAACAGAAACATCTCGAGAAAAGGGGATCACCTCGGTGGTCCCCTTTTTTTGTACTCACTCTTCGGGGCTCGCTTCGACTTCACCGAAAACGCAGGAGGGGACAGCGGATGACCACCACGGTACGGGCGGCGGCTGTCGCTGACGGCGTGCTCCTGCACGATCTCGCCGCCGCCACCTTCGGATTGGCCTGCCCTCCCGGCACGCCGCCGGAAGACGCCAGGGCATTTGTGTCGTCGGAGCTCTCGGTGCAGCGGTTCGAGGCGTACCTCGCCGATGCGAATCGCGCGATACTGCTGGCCGAGGTCGATGGTAGTGCCGCCGGTTACTCGATGCTCATCTTCGGGGAGCCGACGGATGCGGATGTCGCGGCCGTCGTCACGGCTCGGCCAACGGTCGAGCTCAGCAAGTTTTATGTCCTTGCCGAGTCTCATGGCACCGGGTTATCCTCTGAGCTCATGGCCGCGACCGTCGAAGCCGCCCGATTTCGCGGCGCCGTTTCGACCTGGCTCGGCGTCAACCAGCAGAACGGGCGTGCGAACCGCTTCTACGAGAAGAGCGGGTTCTCACTCGTGGGAACCAAGCAATTCGCCCTGGGGGGCCGTCTCGAAGACGACTTTGTGCGGGAGTTGTCGCTTGAGCCGAGCCCCGACATGCTCAGCGCGATCGTGCCTACCGTCAAGCCGAACATCAATTCGCCGACGGCACAGCGGTGTCAACCGGAATAAAACTGTGAAAAGAACACCTAGCATTTAACAATGACCGCCCTTCTGCCATCGCGACGTCGGGTTGTCGAACTCGCAGGCACTTTCCTCGGCTCGGTGTTCGTGTTGGCCGCCCTCGTGATCATCTGGGTCGCTCGACTCGAGCAAGACCGTGACCTGTATGTCAGTGAGCTCGGCGCAGCCGGCCAGCCGACCGCCCACTGGTTCGAAGGGGCACTCCTTCTCATCGTCGCGGGCGGAAGCCTCATTGCCTATGCCGCTCGCGGCATCCGATCGCGCGTGCCGCTGCTCTCTGTCTGGGCTCCGGCGGTGTCGCTATGGGTCGGCTGTGGCTTCTTTCTCATCGCCTCTCAGGTCACCTGCACGAGCGGATGTCCGTTGCCGGTGGGGGTGAATTTCACCTGGCAGGACCTCATCCACACCGTGGTCGCCGTGCTCGCCTTCGCCGCCGCGTGCTTCGGCATGTTGCAGGTGTCGTTCGCGGTGGGATATCGATCGCTTGCCCGGCTGTCGCTCGGGGCCGGGGTGGCAGTCGCGTTGATCGCGGGGGCGGGCGGTATCCTCTCCCTCGCGCGATTCCAAACGGACTTCGGCAGTCGACTCGAGCTCGCGGCCACCACGATCGCACTCGGCTGGCTGCTCACTCTCGGCGTGATGATGGCGATGCGGCCCGTGGAGTTCGCCGACGTTTTGCCGCTGGCAGAGCTCGAGGTCGGACTCCCGGTCGCCTAGCGGTTGCGGCCGGCGGCCACGACGCCAAGCACCCGGTCGGCGAGCTGCACGAGCAGGTGGATCTGGTTCTCATCACGGTCGATCCAGCGGCACTCCGGCTCGGCATTTGTCGGAATGAAGTCGTCGTGCTGCTCCCAGACCAGCAGGGTGCGCTCCGCCCCGAGCACGTACTGCTGCCACCAAACCTGCCGCAGATAGGAGCGTGGGATGGATCGCCAGGGCGACTTCGTGGTCTTGATCTCGGCGAGCTCGAGACGGCCGGATGCCGAGATCGCAAGCCCGTCGGGAGTGGCGAGGTGGGCGGTCTGGCCGGCGGCATGGAAGAGCGCGTCGCTCGAGACGATGCCGTAGCGACGTTCTACCCAGCGGGCGATCTCGGGCTCGCGGGCGCGCCCGTGATCGGTATACGCGTTGCCGCTGAACCCGCTGCCGTTGATCTTCTCGAAGGCAACGGCCTGCACGGAGGCGGCTCCCGACAGTCGTGCGACGTCGGTGGCGGTGATGCCGCGGCTGCGGGCTCGAAGCCAGGCCACCCGGTCTGCGGCCCGAGCGACGATGCGGTCGCGGTGATCCGGAGCCGGCTCATCCCAGAGGGAGAGCATGGGCTGGATGATGGTCACCTCACCATTGTCTCCCGGGGCACCGCGGGCCGTCGACGCCCCTCCGCAGTGGTCCTGCTGCACGCCGAGGAGAAACCGAAGCCAGGCGAAGGAGGGCGGTAGCGTTCACGCGTGCAGGGTGATTGCGCTCTCGATTGCATCGGCAGAGAGTACCTGCTGGACGACGAGCATCGACGCGCCGAGGATGCCCGCATCGTCGGCCGAGCGGGAGCGGGCGATCGTGAGGTGCGCGGTGGCGAGGGGAAGCGAGCGGTGATAGACCACTTCGCGCACGCCAGCGAGGAGGTGATTGCCGGCGGCGGCGAGCGAGCCACCGAGCACGATGACCGAGGGGTTGAGCAGGCTGACGCAGGTGGCGAGCACCTCGCCGAGATCGCGACCGGCCTGACGGAGAGCGGCAACGGCGTGCGGGTCGCCGCGTTCGACGAGAGCGACAATGTCTCCGGTACGAACCTCGCCTGCGCCGCCGGCTGTGAGTGTCGCGGCGATGGCTGGGGCGCCGGCGAGAGCTTCGAGACAGCCGATGTTGCCGCAGCGGCAGGTTACGTACGAGCCGCGCGCGACGCGCACATGCCCGAGGTCACCGGCGGTACCCATCGCACCGCGCTGTAGTTGGCCGTTACCGATGATGCCAGCGCCGATGCCCGTCGCCGCCTTGATAAAGAGCAGGTTGTCCTGGGTCGGCCAGTGGGTGCGCTGCTCGCCGAGCGCCATGATGTTGACGTCGTTGTCGACGAGCACAGGCACGTCGAACGCGCGCCGCACGTAACCTGGCACGTCGAAGTCGTGCCAGCCGGGCATAATTGGTGGGTTTGCGGGCCGCCCCGTCGTGTGTTCGACCGGACCGGGCAGGCCGATGCCGATGCCGCACAGCTCGGCCCGGCCATCACCGAGGGAGTCGAGCAGTTGGTGTGCGCGGTCGATCACGAGATCGAGCACCGGGCCAGGACCGGTCTCGATAGCGATCTCCGTGCGAAGGCTCGCAAGCACTGTGCCAACGAGAGTAGTGATCGCGATTACACAGTGCGACGCCCCCAGGTCTACGGCAAGCACCACGCGCGCGGTCGGGTTGAAGGCGAATCGTGACGGCGGACGGCCGCCGGATGACGCGGCCTCACCGACCGCGCTGACGAAACCGGATGCCAGGAGGGAATCGACTCGCATGGCAATCGTCGAACGTGCGAGACCGGTGAGCACAGCGAGCTCGGCCCTGGTGCGCGGAGTGCCGTCGAGGAGAAGTTGGAACAGGTCACCCGCGCGGGCGCCGGTCACCGCCGAGCCGGTGAACGCGCTCGATTCGGTGATGACCATGGTCTATTGATACCAGTTGCGCTTCGTGGTGTCACGCCAGCCATAGGTGTCGATCAACAATTATCTTTTGCTTGACTATCGCCAGAAGGGGCCCTAGTTTGTAAATCGTGTGTACGTATTCCCCCATCCCAGGGTAGAACGCTTCACCGTGACCAGCAACGCTGCTCGATCCGAGGAGAACCAGTGCCAATGCCAATGACCCCCCCGCTTTCGCTCCAGCTCTACACCGTTCGAGAGGCTCTCGATGCGGACTTTGCCGGCACGATGCAGAGGGTGGCAGACATCGGGTTCACGCGCGTCGAGCCCTATGACTTCCTGGCTCGTGCCGATGCCCTCGCGGCCGGATTCGCGGCAACCGGCCTCACCGCGCCGAGCGCGCACTTCCGCTTCCTCGATGCCGAAAGCCTCGCCGGTGCCAGCCTCGATGACGTGTTCGCCACTGCCGCGCGTCTCGGCATCCCGACGGTGATCGATCCCTTCGTCGACCCGGCGAACTGGCTCGCGGCGGCTAACATCCACAAGACAGCGGATGCGCTCAACGCGGCCGCGGAGGTAGCGGTGAAGCACGGCATCCGGATCGGATACCACAACCACTGGTTCGAGCTGGAGTCGGTGATCGACGGCGACACCGGCCTGGAGATCCTCAGCGCGGGACTCAACCCGGCGATCATCCTCGAGCTCGATACCTACTGGGCCGCTGCCGGCGGGCAGGATGTTGTGTCGCTGCTCGGTCGTCTCGGCGACCGCGTACGCCTTCTTCATATCAAGGACGGTCCGATCGAGCCGGATCCGGCTTCCCAGCTCGCGGTCGGCAACGGCAAGATGCCGATCTGGGACATCATCGCTGCGGCGACGAGTCTCGAAGTGGCGGTCGTCGAACTCGATGCCTTCGC
This sequence comes from Glaciihabitans sp. GrIS 2.15, assembly GCF_035984695.1. Classification (NCBI taxonomy): domain Bacteria; kingdom Bacillati; phylum Actinomycetota; class Actinomycetes; order Micrococcales; family Microbacteriaceae; genus Glaciihabitans; species Glaciihabitans sp. GrIS 2.15. The sequence goes on along the minus strand of NZ_JAXCHU010000005.1, from coordinate 193,022 downwards.
TGGAGACATGTTCGACGCGGTGACCGACAGCTACACCTATCTGAACGCCGGAGCCTCCTCATGAGCGGCCCGATCGGCGTCGGTCTCATCGGTGCCGGGACCATCAGCAAGCAGTACCTCGAGAACCTCACCACCTTCCCCGACATTGTCGTGCACTCGATCGGCGACGTCTACGAACCCGTCGCCGAGGAGCGTGCGAGTCAGTTCGGTATCGAGACCTGGGGTGGAGTGGCGGCAACGCTCGAGCATCCGGATGTCGAGATCGTGATCAACCTGACCATCCCGGCCGCGCACGTCGAGGTGGCCCTCGCGGCCGTCGCCGCTGGCAAGCACGTGTGGAGTGAGAAGCCGTTTTCCCTCGACCGCGCCAGCGGACTCACACTGCTTGCCGCGGCGGAGAAGGCCGGAGTGCGCCTCGGATCCGCTCCGGACACGTTCCTCGGCGCAGGGCTCCAGACCGCTCGTCGCATGATCGAGCGTGGCGACATCGGGGTGCCGCTCACCGCGCTCACCCTCATGCAGTCGCCGGGGCCGGAGTCGTGGCATCCGAACCCCGCATTTCTCTTCCAGGAGGGGGCCGGCCCACTCTTCGACATCGGTCCGTATTACCTCACCACACTGATGCAGACCTTCGGATCGGTGCGTCGCGTCGCCGCGCTCGGCTCGAAGTCGCGCGACACCCGAGTCATCGGATCCGGACCGAAGGTCGGCGAGCGGTTCGACGTGACAGTGCCATCCCACGTGAGTGCGCTCGCCGAGTTCGAGGGCGGCCAGTCGTCGCAGAGCATCTTCAGCTTCGACTCCCCGATGGACCGCCACGGCTTCGTGGAGGTGACCGGAACAGAGGGCACGATGTCGTTCCCCGACCCCAATAACTTCGACGGAGAGATCCGGGTGAAGCACGCTGGCGAGGCCGAGTGGACCTCGTACCCGGCGCTCGGCTCAACGAGTTCTCGCGGGTCCGGCGTGCTCGAGATGGGTCGCGCCATCCGAGCCGGTCGATCGCATCGCGCCACGGGTGAGCTTGCCTATCACGTGCTCGACACGATGGTGTCGATCAGCGAGTCGATCGAGAGCCACAGCTTCGTGGAGGTGGCGAGCTCGATCACAACGGCTCCGGCCCTGCCGGAAGACTGGGATCCGACGGCGGCGACGCTGTAGGACCGGGCACATGACTTCTTCAATTAGGCCCTTGCGCGTAGCCATGATCGGCTACGCGTTCATGGGTCGGGCACACTCCAATGCCTGGGCGACCGTCGGCTCGTTCTTCGAGGTGCCCGCGTTCGAGCAGCGCGTTCTGGTGGGGCGGGATGCAGCCGGCGTCGCGGCCGCGGCGACAGCATTGGGCTGGTCAGAGTCGGCGACCAACTGGCGCGAGGTCATCGCCAGGGATGACATCGACATCGTGGACATCTGCGTGCCCGGACACCTGCACGCCGAGATTGCGCTCGCCGCGCTCGCCGCGGGCAAGCACGTCCTGGTCGAGAAGCCGCTCGCCAACACGCTGGCCGACGCCGAGGCGATGGCGGATGCAGCGGCCGACGCATCCGCTCGTGGCGTGATCTCACTGGTGGGCTTCAACTATCGACGGATGCCCGCGCTCGCGCTCGCGCGGCGCATCATCGCCGACGGTCGCCTTGGCGAGATCCGCCAGGTGCGTGCGTCGTATCTTCAGGACTGGCTCGCGGATGCCGCGGCACCGATGACCTGGCGGCTGCGTCGCGAGACCGCCGGTTCCGGTGCACTCGGTGACCTCGCCTCTCACGCCGTTGACCAGTTGCAGTTTCTGCTCGGAGAGCTGGTGACCGAGGTCTCGGCCCGTACCCACACCTTTGTGACCGAGCGGCCGGGTGCCGATGGCCCCGAGGCGGTCACGGTCGACGACGCGGTTTGGGCGACACTGGCATTCGACTCCGGCGTCCGTGGCAGTCTCGAGGCATCACGGGTCGCAACGGGGCGCAAGAACGCCCTCACGATCGAGGTCTTCGGCTCGACCGGAGCGCTGCGGTTCGACCTCGAAGAGCTGAACGAACTGTGGTTCCTCGATGCCACGGAGTCGATCGAGACCCAGGGGTTCCGCCGCATCCTCGTGACCGAACCGGAGCATCCGTATCTCGCTGCCTGGTGGCCACAGGGCCATGTGCTCGGCTGGGAACACTCCTTCGTGCATGAGATACGCGACTTCCTCATCGCCATCGACTCCGGCACGCCGGCGACCCCCTCATTCGCCGACGGTCTCGCCGTGCAGCGCGTGCTCTCCGCGATCAAATTAAGCTCCGAAGCGACCGGAGCTAATGTGATCGTTGGCAACGTTCAGGCATCGAAGGAGACCATATGACCACCTCGACTCATCCCGTGACGCTCTTCACCGGCCAGTGGGCTGATCTCACTCTTGAGGAGGTGGCGAAACTCGCGTCGGAGTGGGGATATGACGGGCTCGAGATCGCGGCATCCGGAGAGCATCTCGATATCGCGCGGGCCGCTACGGACGACGCCTACCTGCAGGGGCGGCTCGACATCCTCGATCGCTACGGACTGAAAGCGTGGGCGATCTCGAACCACCTCACCGGCCAGTCGGTGTGCGACGATCCGATCGATTTTCGTCACCAGGCAATCATCCGCCCCACGGTCTGGGGAGATGGCGATCCCGAGGGCGTGCGTCAGCGCGCGGCGGAGGAACTAAAGCTCACCGCGGTGGTCGCCCGCAAGATGGGCATCGACACCGTCGTTGGCTTCACCGGTTCGAAGATCTGGCAGTACGTGGCGATGTTCCCCCCGGTGCCGACCTCGGTGATCGATGCCGGCTACCAGGACTTCGCCGACCGGTGGAACCCGATCCTCGACGTGTTCGACTCGGAGGGGGTGCGGTTCGCCCACGAAGTACACCCCTCGGAGATCGCTTACGACTACTGGTCGAGCGTGCGTTCACTCGAGGCCATCGAGCATCGCGCAGCTTTCGGCTTCAACTGGGACCCGAGCCACATGATGTGGCAGGGCATCGATCCGGTGTCGTTCATCACGGAGTTTGCCGATCGCATCTATCACGTCGACTGCAAGGACACCCGGTTGCGCACGCCCAGCGGCCGATACGGCATCCTCGGATCGCACCTGCCCTGGGGTGACCTTCACCGCGGGTGGGACTTCGTCTCCACCGGGCACGGGGATGTGCCGTGGGAAGACTCGTTCCGCGCGCTGCGCTCCATCGGCTACGGCGGCCCCATTTCGGTGGAGTGGGAGGATGCCGGAATGGATCGGCTGCACGGCGCAGCCGAAGCCGTCGGCTTCGTTCGGTCGCTGCTCTGGGAGCTGCCGACGGCATCCTTCGACGCCGCCTTCAGCAACCAGGGCTGACCGCCGGTCGCCGCTCCACCCCACCCCACCACTCCGAAACGCAGGAGATTCGCCACCGGAGGGGGCATTTCGCCGCCAAATACCTCGTCCGGTGGCGAATCTCCTGCGTTTTGAGAGTGAGAGGTGAGTCTGGCTAGCCGTTCGCGCCGGGCCGAGCTCCGAAGGGCGGGTTCGTGCCCTCGGAAATGGAGGTCGCGGAGACGCTCCCGCTGCCGTCCTTCGCGCCGCGCACGGTCACGGTCTCGCCCGATGTGAGTTCGGCGACGCTGATCTTCTGGCTCTTCGTGACCTTGGTCGAGTCGGTGGACTTCACGGTAACGGTCGAACCGTCGAGAAGCTTCACGGTGATCGTGTCGCCATCGACCGACTGGATCGTGCCAGTGGTGAGCCCTCCGAAGGTGCCGGGTCGGGTGGCATTGCCGTGCTGCCCCGGCCGATCCTGTTGGCCCTGCTCGTGCCGCAAGCCCTGTCCGTTCTGCGACTGGCCGCCTGATCGGGTGAAATCGGCGAACTGTCCCGGCCCACCGGTGTGCTGTCCGATGAGGATGCCACCGAAAAGTGCGATCAACGCCACTGCGACCAGGGCGAGGGTGGGGATGAGCCAGCGCATGACTCCGGTGCGTGCGGGAGCCACCGCGGGGGCGACAATCGCCGGTGGTGGAGCTGGCGACTCTGGCGCTGGCGGGCTCTCGGCTGTGAGCTCGGTAGGCACCGTCTCGGCTGCGTTGGAATTTTCGCGGTCCTGTGGTTCTGTCTGTTCGGTCATTTCATCAGAGTGATTCTCGAACCTACGGAAATCGTATGGACCAGCTATCTGCCTCCCCAGAGTTTCGCGGTGCCGTGGTGCAGAGCGCCTGGGAAACCGCGGGCTGATCGGTGGTCGGGACTCAGGCGAAGTTGGGGTGAACCATAGGTGATTCATAGCAAACTCGTAATAGTAGGAAGTGTGATCTCACACAACCACAGCTCATCTGCTCCTAGCGCCGGCCCGAGGCTCCGGCGCGCGGACGGTTCCCCGGTACGTGTCGTCGTTGTCGATGATGAGGCGACCCTCAGCGACCTGCTCCGGATGGCGTTGCGCTACGAAGGCTGGGACGTGAAGACCGCAGCCGAGGGGCGTACCGCCATCCAGCTCATCCGCGAGTTCCAGCCGGATGTCGTCGTGCTCGACGTGATGCTGCCGGACATCGATGGCCTCCAGGTGCTCAAGCGGCTGCGGGACGACGGGCAGGATGTGCCCATCCTCTTCCTCACGGCGAAGGATGCCCTCGACGATCGCATCGCCGGGCTCACCGCTGGCGGTGACGATTACGTCACCAAGCCGTTCAGCCTCGAAGAACTCGTCGCCCGGCTGCGCGGACTCATTCGCCGGTCGTCCGTGGTCGTCGCGGACTCCGCTGACCCGCTACTTCGCGTCGGCGACCTGGTGCTCGACGAGGAGAGTTACGAGGTACGCCGCGGCGGTCGTCTCATCGAGTTGACCGCGACCGAGTTCGAGCTGTTGCGCTTCCTCATGCGCAACCCGCGCCGGGTGATGAGCAAGGCGCAGATCCTCGACCGGGTCTGGAGCTATGACTTCGGAGGCCGGTCAAGCATCGTCGAGATCTACATTTCCTACCTGCGCAAGAAAATCGACGCGGGGGAGACTTCGATGATCCACACCGTGCGCGGAGTCGGCTACATGATCAAGGCCGCTGGATGACCTCTGTCACCACCCATGCGCCGTGGTCGCTTCGGCGGCGATTGATGCTGTCCGTCGTCGGACTGCTCGCGGTAGTCGCCATCGTGATCGGCTCGATCAGCGTTCTTGCGCTGCAGGGCTTTCTCATGAACCGGCTGGACGACCAGCTCAAGGCGGCCAACGGACGCTCCCAGACCGGCTTCGGTCCTCCCGGAAGTCGGCCAGGGGATGCGCAGTCCGACACCTTCACGCGGCAGCAGTTGCGCCAGACCATCGACCGCCAGGCCCCGGATACGGTAATCGGGATTATTTTCGGCACCACTGTCGCCGGCGTCCAAAAGGACCAGAGCGGATCGCTCCAGGACCTGTCGGCCGCCCAGAGCGGGCCACTGAAGAAAGTGCCGGCCACCGGCGTCGCGACGACAGTGGATCTCGGGAATGGTCTCGGCAGCTTCCGCGCCGTCGCCGTGGAGTATGCAAATGGCGTTCGCGTCGTCACGGCGCTTCCTCTTGGCGAGCTGAAGGGCACACTGCTGCAACTGGGTCTCATCATCGCCATTGTCACCGCAGCCGGGCTCGTGCTCGCGGCATTCCTGGCTCGCTGGATCGTGCGGGTTGCACTCCGACCGCTTGAACGGGTCGTCTCAACGGCTACTCGCGTTGCCGAGCTTCCGCTCGACCGCGGTGAGGTTGCCCTCGGGGTGCGGGTACCCGACGAGGACGCCGATTCGAGAACGGAGGTCGGCCAGGTCGGGGCCGCGATCAACCGTATGCTCGGGCACGTGGCATCCGCCCTCACCTCGCGGCAGGCCAGCGAGAACAAGGTGCGCCAGTTCGTTGCAGACGCGAGTCACGAATTGCGCACGCCGCTCGCGGCGATCCGCGGGTATGCCGAGCTCACCCGTCGAGGCAATCACGACCTGCCCGAGGATGTCGTTCATTCGCTCGGCCGGGTCGAGTCCGAAGCCACGCGCATGACTTCGCTGGTGGAAGACCTGCTTCTGCTCGCTCGCCTCGACGAGGGGCGCGATCTCGAGAGCGATCCGGTCGACCTCTCCCGGCTGCTTATCGACGCGGTGAGCGATGCCCACGCCGCCGGTCCCGAGCACGAATGGTCGCTCGACATGCCCGATGAACCGGTGATGATCGATGGCGACGACGCGCGCCTGCACCAGGTTGTCGCCAATATTCTCACCAACGCCAGGGTTCACACGCCCGCCGGAACCGAGGTCGTGACCACTGTCGCGATCGACGGCTCGAACGCTGTCGTGACCGTGACCGATGACGGCCCCGGTATACCCGCGGACCTGCAGCCTGTGCTGTTCGAGCGATTCGCACGCGGCGATAGCTCCCGCTCCCGCGCCGCCGGTAGCACGGGACTCGGACTCGCGATCGTAGCCGCCGTCGTCGAGGGGCACGGTGGCACGGTGGACGTGCAGAGCGAGCCCGGCAACACCAGCTTCCGTGTCATCCTGCCTCGTGCACGCACAGTGGATGCCGCGCCGGGATGACAGACTGGTCGCACCCCAGATGTTAGGAAATACCGTGCGAATTGCTGTTACAGGTGCAAGTGGAAAATTGGGGCGCGCCGTCGTCCAGCGTCTCCTCGACTCCGGGAACGACGTCCATGCCCTCGATGTGGTCGGCGAACGCGGACCCGGATTCACCCGGGTCGATTTCACCGACTACGGCCAGACCGTGGATGCCCTGTTCGGCATCAACGATCGTCACGATGGGCTCGACGCGGTCGTGCACCTCGCCGCAGCACCGGCCGGCGGAATTCTGCCGGACTCCGAGACCTTCCACAACAACATGTCAGCCACCTTCAACGTGTTCCAGGGTGCAAGGCGGGCCGGCATTAAGACGATCGTCTACGCCTCGAGCGAGACCGTGCTCGGCATCCCATTCGAGACGCCGCCGCCCTATATCCCGGTGGACGAGGACTACGACACCCGACCAGAGAGCATCTACTCCGTCACGAAGCACCTCGAGGAGCAGCTTGCCCAAAAGCTGGTGCGCTGGGATCCCGAGCTGAGCATCGCAGCCCTGCGGTTCTCCAATGTGATGGACGTCGCGGACTACGTACCGTTCCGCTCGTTCGATGCGGACGCCGGCATCCGCAAGTGGAATCTCTGGGGCTACATCGACGCGAGGGATGGCGCCCAGGCCGTCGAGCGTGCGCTCGCTCTCGCGAAGCCCGGTTTCGAGGCCTACATCATCGCAGCGGCGGATACCGTGATGTCGCGGTCGAGCGCGAGCCTCGCCGCGGAGGTGTTCCCGTCCACGCGCATCACGCGGGAACTCGGCGAGCACGAAAGCCTCCTGTCCATCGACAAGGCTCGGCGGGTGCTCGGATTCGTGCCAGAACATTCCTGGCGCAACCATGCTTAGAAAGGCCATCGCCGTGGTCGTGTTGGCTACGGCGGCCGTTTTCGCGTCGGGAACCGCAGCCAATGCCCTCGATGAACCACGCGTGCCCGAGAACGTCGGCCAGTATTTCGCCGCCGGACTTGTGCCGCGTCTCGTCGAACTTTTTGGGGCTAAAGCCGGAGCGGAAGTGGTGTTTGACAGTGCAGCGAAGGTGGGAGGTATCCACCGTGTTCTGTCCTGGACCACCCGCTTTCTCTCCGGGGCGAAGACCGACGAACCGACCCGGCTGACCAATAATTGGGTTGCGCCGGTGACGGCAGCGGATGGAACGATCGCTGGTGTCGCGACGGTATGGATCAATCCCGCCAGCGATCAGCCGGAACTCGCCGACTTCTCTTCCGGACCCGCGCTCGCAACCGCTCTCGCCACAGCCCCGGCGGGCACGCTCATCATCCGCGACGACTCCCGCTCGGCCTGGTTCGCCACCGACGGCAGCACTCTTACGCCGCTCGTGAGTGGCTCGTCCGGTGTCTCCGCCGCGACCACACCGGCCGACTATCAGCGACAGTTCTCGCTCGTCGCGCCGGCGACAGCGGAGCCGGCGCCGAACCGCGGACTACTGATCGCGGTTTTAGTGCTCGGCATCGTGGTTGTGTTGCTTGCCGTGTTCGTGCTGCTCCCCGTCGGTCGGCGACGAGTCGGAGCGAAGGTCGCCTTGATTTCAGAGCGCGTTGCCGCCTCTGGTCCACCGCTCGTCACCGAGGTCGCTGCCGCCGTCACCGTTGAGGTGCCTGTGACTGCTGCGGTGAAGAAGGCTGCTGTGAAGAAGTCTCCCTAGGCGCACTGCGGAGTCGATTCGGTCTCTGAGACGGCCTCGCACCGACGGAGCCGGCACCGCGGATTGGCACCGCGGATTTGCACCGCGCCCGCTGCGTCCCGTATTCTGAACGAAGCCAAAGACCGCCGGTCATCGGTTCGCCGTAATTCAGTAATGAAGAACAGCTCCGATCCAAGGTTCGCCATTGCCCCTATGGGATGCGACGAAAGCCTGCGCAGGTGTATTGAGAACTCCCCCAGAGAATCCTCTCCGTGGTTTTGCTCCGTGCGCTTGCGCCGGAGCTTTTTTTGTTTTCTCCCGTGATGAGGCCGGGCGAACTCGGTGGCCCGAAGCGCACGACACTACGAATCACCAATCCACCTAGGAGCCACATGGCGAACAAGGAAGCTTCGGTTGCCGAGCTCACGAACAAGTTCCGTGACTCGACCGCCGTTTTGCTCACCGAGTACCGCGGGCTCACTGTTGCACAGCTGAAAACGCTGCGCACCACCCTCAGTGAGAACGCCACGTACGCCGTGGTGAAGAACACGCTGACCAAAATTGCGGCCAACAACGCGGGGATCTCGTCATTCGACGAGGATCTCGTCGGTCCGTCCGCAATCGCATTCGTACACGGTGACCCGGTCACCGTTGCGAAGGGTCTTCGCGACTTCGCCAAGGCAAACCCGCTGCTCGTGATCAAGGGTGGTTACTTCGACGGTAACCCCCTCACGGCTGCAGAAGTCATCAAGCTCGCCGATCTCGAAACCAGAGAGGTGCTGCTCGGTAAACTTGCCGGCGCCTTCAAGGCTTCGCTGTTCGGTGCTGCCTACATGTTCAACGCACCGCTCGCCAAGGCCGTTCGCACGGTCGACGCGCTGCGCGAGAAGCAGGATTCCGCCTCCTAATTCCCTCACCGGGATGATCCCCTCACCGGGATAGGCAGCGCGGCTTAAACACGAAATAACAAGGAGAAAAATCATGGCAAAGCTTTCAGGCGACGAACTCATCGAGGCATTCAAGGAGCTCACGCTCATTGAGCTCAGCGAGTTTGTCAAGAAGTTCGAAGAGGTCTTCGAGGTCACCGCGGCCGCCCCCGTCGCAGCTGCTGCTGCCGGTGGAACCGCCGCCCCCGTCGAAGAGGTCGAAGAGAAGGACTCCTTCGATGTCGTTCTCGAGTCCATCGGTGACAAGAAGATCCAGGTCATCAAGGAGGTCCGTGCCCTCACGAGCCTCGGTCTCGGCGAGGCCAAGGCCGTCGTGGACAACGCTCCCGGCGTCGTGCTCGAGGGTGTCAACAAGGAGACCGCCGAGAAGGCGAAGGCTCAGCTCGAAGAGGCCGGCGCAACCGTTTCCCTCAAGTAGCAAACGCCCTGCGGGGCGATCGTTCGACGTGTGACCGAGGTCACGCGAAGCGCGGGAGAACGGCCCTCGAGACTGCCGCACAGGCGGACTCGGGGGCCGTCGCGTGTATCCGTCGACACCGGTCGACAATCCAGGGCGTGCGTCTCGCTAACCTGCTACTCCGCGCTACTCCCTGCGGGGAGGGGCCGTGCTGCTGCGTCGTACGACAAAGTCCACGGGCATGGTGATTCGCTCATTGGGAATGGCGCCGGTGTGCGGCCCGAGTCGATCCAGAATGAGTTGCACTGCGCGTTGTCCCTGCTCGGTCGGATGCTGTTCCAGCGTCGTGAGGCCGAACATCTCTGCGAGAGCGTGACCGTCGATTCCGACAACAGACAATTGTGCGGGCACCGCGATGCCAAGCTGGCGTGCCGCCAGGATCACCCCGATTGCAATCTCGTCGCAGCCGGCGACGATGGCTGTTGGGCGGGACGACGGATCGGAGAGCACGGCAAGTGCTCCGGCGTACCCCCCGGGAATCGAGTATGCCACCGCGCGAAAGTCTCCGCGGTGGGACAGGCCTGCGGTTGCGAGAGCCTGGCGAAAACCGGCGAGACGCTGCGTGTGCACGGCGAAGTCCATCTGTTCATGTTGATCTCCGCCGAGATGCATAATTCGCGTGTGACCGAGGCTCACCAAATGGTCGGTGAGAAACCTTGAGGCCGAGGCATCGTCGATGCTCACCGTCGAGATGGCTGGGATTTCGCCGCCGATTCCGACAATCGGTTTGCCGAGAGCGGTGAGTGATCCCACCTCGAGGGGGTTGAGGGAGATGCCAACCACCACCACCGCATCAACTCGCTTACGCCTGAGCAAGTAGTCGAAAATGTGTTGGCGACGCGCGGCATCGTCATGCAGCCGGTAGAGGGTCAAGTCGTAGCCTGCAGAAATCAGGGCACTCTCGATTCCCTCGAGCACCTCGGCAAAAAACCAGCGATTTACGAACGGAATCACGACGCCGACATTGCGAGTAAGCCCGGTCGCGAGGCTGGACGCGATGGACGAAGGTATGTAACCGATATCGGCCGCCGCACTCTGGACGCGAGAACGGGTCGCGCCGGAAACATAGCCGTTGCCGCTGAGCGCGCGTGACGCAGTTGACTTCGACACCCCGGCAAGGCGAGCGACATCGGCTATTGCGCTCAAGAGGACCTCGGATTCGACAGCGTTGACGAGCGATGGCTCATCCTACGCATGAGAGGGGGTGTGTGGGAAACGCGTCACAAATGTATGGGTGCGCTCCCACGGTGACCGGGGGTTCGAGTAGGCCATTTACGGCGACGTGACAGAAACGTTAGGTAACGCGGGACAATAAGCGCTTGCATAACGCTCGCATCGCCCGTAGTTTGATGCAGTGGAACCGGTTCCTCATTGCGAGTGTCCTCTCGCAGAGTTCGGAGCGGATCGGTTTCAATCGCACGACCCATCCCCAACCCTCAACGAGGAGGAGTCACATGAGTTCCACCCCGCTTCGCAGCACAGTAGCCCGCAAAAAGTTGCACCGTCGAATCACAGCACCGATCGTCTTTTTCACCATCGCGGGACTCGCTCTCGCCGGATGCTCGTCGTCGGGAGGAGGCGCTCCCGCTTCGACCAAGGGCCCGGGCAATGCCGGTAAGGCCGATGGAGTGGTGACCGTCTATGGCACCATCGTCGACACCGAATCAGAACTTCTTCAGAAGTCGTGGGCCGACTGGGAGACGAAGAACAAGATCAAGATCAAATATGAGGGCTCGAAGGAGTTCGAGACCCAGATCAGCGTTCGGGCCCAGGGCGGCAACGCACCCGACATCGCGATCTTCCCGCAGCCCGGCCTCTTGCACGACCTGGCCTCGCGCAACTTCATTCAGCCCGAGCCCGCTGCGGCGGCTGCCAACGTCAAGAAATACTGGTCGAAGGACTGGGCGGGTTACGCCACGACCGATGGCACGCTGTATGCCTCGCCGCTCATGGCGAGCGTCAAGGGCTTCATCTGGTATTCCCCGGCCAAGTTCAAGGAGTGGGGCGTCGAGGTGCCAAAGACCTACGATGAGCTGCTCACCCTGACCAAAACCATCCAGGAGAAGACCGGCAAGGCTCCGTGGTGCGCGGGATTCGGCTCCGATGCCGCGACCGGCTGGCCCGGAACCGACTGGGTGGAAGACCTCCTGCTTCGCCAGTCGGGCGCAGCCACATATGACAAGTGGGTCACGCACAAGATCCCGTTCACCGACCCGGCCGTCAAAAAGGCGTTCGACTCGGTCGGCAAGATTTTGCTCGACCCGAAATACGTGAACGCAGGCCTCGGAGATGTCAAGTCGATCAACTCGACTCCGTTCGGTGATGTCGCCCGCGTAGTGGGCAATGGCCAGTGCGCGATGACCCATCAGGCATCCTTCTTCGACGGATTCATCCAGGACCCGAAGAACGGCAACGCGACTGTCGGACCGGACAAGCAGGTCTGGGCCTTCATCACCCCGCCGACCGATGCCAGTGCTGGCCCGGCCGTCACCGGTGGTGGCGAGATGGTTGCCGCATTCTCCAACGATGCCGACACCAAGAAGGTACAGGCATACCTGTCCAGCCCCGAGTGGGCAAACAGCCGCGTCAAGCTCGGCGGTGTGATCAGCGCCAACAGCGGTCTCGACCCGGCCAGTGCGTCCAGCCCCATCCTGCAGTCCGCGATCAAGACGCTGCAGGACCCGAAGACGACTTTCCGCTTTGACGGATCGGACCTGATGCCCGGTGTGGTCGGATCTGGCTCGTTCTGGACCGGCATGGTCGACTGGATCAATGGCAAGTCGACGGACGAGGTCCTGAAGACCATCGATGCGTCATGGCCGTCCAAGTAGTACCTGAAGCCCGCTAGGTAACACCCCAGCGCGAGAGGCCGGCAGAGAACTTTTTCTGTCGGCCTTTCCGCACCCATTGCTACGGTGTACAGCTATGTAGGTGCAACTGCAAGCTCCTGAGTCCACCGCCGTACTCGAAAGGGCACCATGTCAGATTTCTTCAACTGGATAGCGACGCTCCCCGCGTTGGTCCAAGTCCCCCTCGTGGTCGGTGCGTTCGTCGCTGTGGTCGCGGTCATCCTCTTCTTCGTCGAGATCGCCCCGCGTTCCGGGCGCCGTTACACGATCATCCGCCTCGCGGTGTGCGTCATCGCACCGCTTGTCATCTTCCTATTCCTCGGATCGGTGGCGTGGGCCGCGGCGGCCGCCGCTGTCCTCGGTGGTCTCTTCTTCATCCTCGACTATCGCGCGAAGAAGGGGGCGGGCTACCTCATGCAGCTGGTGGGTTTCCTCGCCCCGGCGCTGATCCTGCTCCTTGTCGGCCTTGTCTACCCGACGATCTTGACGACGATCGCCGCATTCCAGAACAACCGCGGTAACCGATTTGTCGGCATCGAGAACTTTGTCTGGATCTTCACTCAGCCGACCGGTATCCGGGTCGTGTTTAACACTGTCATCTGGGTGCTCATCGTTCCGGCGTTCTCGACCGCGATCGGGCTCGCGTACGCCGTCTTTATCGACAAGTCGCGCGGCGAGAAATTCTTGAAGATCCTGGTCTTCATGCCCATGGCGATCTCGTTCGTCGGTGCCTCGATTATCTGGAAGTTCGTCTACACCGCGAGGCCGGCGGGAGAAAACCAGATCGGTCTTCTCAACCAGCTGGCCGTGCTCTTCGGTGGGCAGCCGACCGACTTCGTGTCCATCTCGCCCTGGAATACGTTCTTTCTGATCGTTGTGCTCGTCTGGATCCAGACCGGATTCGCGATGGTCGTGCTCTCGGCGGCCATCAAGGGCGTGCCGACCGAGCAGCTGGAGGCCGCGGAGCTTGACGGCACGAACGCCTGGGAGCGGTTCATCAATGTGACCGTGCCTGGCATCCGGTCATCCCTCATAGTCGTGCTCACCACGATCTCGATCGCGTCTTTGAAAGTATTCGACATAGTGCGGACCATGACGGCCGGTGCCAACAGCACGAGCGTCATCGCCAATGAGATGTACACGCAGTGGAAGGGGTTTGAAAACGGACGCTCGGCTGCGTTTGCGCTGGTGCTCTTCGTACTGGTCCTACCCATCGTCATCTACAACGCACGGCAGATCCAGAAGCAGAGGGAGATCCGATGAGCGCCGTTACGCCTATCGACGTACCGATCGACGCAGCAACCCGACGCGCTCTCGGGCGGGGTGAACTCGCGGCAGAGCGCAGCATCACCAAGCGCACCAAGAAACGCCTGACCAGTCGCGGGGCGACGATCGCGTCTCTCATCATCGCCCTCCTCTGGACGGTCCCCACCTTCGGGCTCTTCATCTCCTCGATTCGTCCGGCTGCCCTGATCAACACCACCGGGTGGTGGACCATATTCCAGAACCCCGGGCTCACCTTCGACAACTATTCGCAGGTTCTGAAGGCCGGCAACAGCCAGCTGAACCTCGGACAGGCGTTCATCAACTCGATCGCAATCACGCTCCCGGCGACGTTGATCCCGCTCACCATCGCGAGCCTTGCGGCCTACGGGTTCGCCTGGATGAACTTCCGTGGCAAGAACTGGATGTTCATCGGGGTGTTCGCGCTTCAGATCGTGCCACTGCAGATGGCTCTCGTGCCCCTCTTGAGCCTCTTCTCCCGCGGCTTGAGCATCGGCGATGTGCAGTTGTTCTCCGGGTTGAACGCGAGTGGCTCCTATACCCAGGTCTGGATCGCTCACACGATCTTCGGGCTCCCTCTCGTCATTTTCCTGCTCCATAACTTCATTGCGGAGTTACCCGCAGAGCTGATCGAGGCAGCGCGCGTGGATGGGGCGGGGCACGGGCAGATCTTCTTCCGGATTGTGCTCCCGCTCACCATGCCGGCGATTGCGTCGATTGCGATCTTCCAGTTCCTCTGGGTCTGGAACGACCTGCTGGTGGCACTGGTCTTCGCTGACGGTCAGGTTGCACCGATGACGAAGTTGCTCGCGGAGATCACCGGTGGGCGCGGCCAGGACTGGCAACTCCTGACCTCGGGAGCATTCATCTCGATCCTCGTTCCATTGATCGTGTTTTTCGCGCTCCAGCGGTTCTTCGTGCGCGGCCTGCTCGCGGGCAGCACCAAGGGTTGACACATCCGCTCGCGCGCCGCTGTGGCATCGGCGTGAGGGTCGGGGCTCCCACCGCGAGCGAGTTTCGCCGAGGGCGAATCCGCACGGGAGTATCAGCGTGCGTGCGTAAAGTGATCGAGTGAGCGGAATGCACGGCGGAAGCACCCCGGTGGGGCGAATGGGTAAACAGCGCACCCGCATCAGCGGCTCCGATGCTGATGCCCAGAAGGCCGAGAATGCGGATGCCCCGCGCATCCCCGACCTGCTCGCCCGCATCGCCCAACTGTTTCAGCCTCACCGTCGGGCGCTCGGAGTCACGGCGGTGCTGGTGATCATCAGCGCCGGACTCACCGTGGTGCCCCCGCTGCTCACCCGGCAGGCCTTCGACGTCGGCCTGTTCCCGCCCTCCGGCCGGCCGAACTTCCCGGTGCTCCTTGAGATTGTCGGTCTGATGATCGTGATCTACGTCGCATCCGCGGGCCTCGGAGTCTGGCAGACCTTCCTCACCGCCACGGTCGGCAACCGGGTGATGGGCGCGCTGCGGGTGCGGCTGTTCGGGCACCTCCAGAAGATGGAACTCGCGTTCTTCACGCGGACCAAGACCGGCATCATCCAGTCCCGGCTGCAGAATGACGTTGGCGGTGTCGCGAGCGTGCTCACCAATACGGTGGCGAGCGTGCTCGGAAACACGGTGACGGTCGCGGCTGCCTTCGTGAGCATGCTGGTGTTGTCGTGGCAGCTCACGATCGTGGCGGTGATCCTCATGCCGATCCTCGTGATCGCCCAACGCCGGGTAGGGCGGGTGCGCGCGAAGATCGCCACGAAAACGCAGGAGTCGCTCAGCGACATGACCGCGATTACGCAGGAGACCCTGTCGGTATCCGGCATCCTGTTGGCCAAGAGCTTCAACCAGCAGGCCACGGAGGTCGCCCGCTACAGCGACGAAAACGATAACCAGATCCGGCTGCAGGTGCGCGAGCAGATGAGTGGCCAGTGGTTCTTCGCGATGGTGCAGATCTTCCTCGCCATCATTCCTGCTGTGATCTACCTCTGCACTGCCTGGCTGCTTTTTCACAATGTCGCGGTCACGGCCGGCACGATTGTCGCCTTCACCACCGTGCAGGCACGGCTCATGTGGCCGCTGCTCGGACTCATGCGCGTGGCCCTCGACCTGCAGACTTCGCAGGCGTTGTTCTCCCGTATTTTCGAGTATCTCGACCTGCATCCCGCGATCTCGGATGCGCCGAACGCGCATCCGGTCGATACCGCCGAGCTGGGGCGTGTGCAGTTTGAGAACGTCGTCTTCTCCTATCCGGACTCGGGGGATGACACCCCGCCCACCCTCAAGGGCGTCTCGTTCTCGATCGAGCCCGGCCAGTTTGCGGCCTTCGTCGGGCCATCGGGAGCCGGAAAGACCACGGTGTCCTACCTCATCCCGCGTTTCCACGACGTCACCGGCGGCCGAATTCTGTTTGCCGGCACTGACGTGCGTGAGCTCGAGCAGGACTCTCTAGTGGCGAACATCGGCATCGTGAGCCAGGAGACCTACCTCTTTCACGCCACGATCGCGGAGAATCTGCGTTACGCAAAACCGACGGCCACGGACGCCGAGCTCGAGCGGGCGGCGCGGGCGGCTAACATCCACCAGACCATCGCCTCGTTCCCGCTGGCCTACGACACCGTGGTGGGCGAGCGGGGTTACCGGCTGAGCGGCGGCGAGAAGCAGCGCATCGCTATCGCCCGTGTGCTGCTCAAAGATCCACGAGTGCTGATTCTCGACGAGGCCACCAGCGCTCTCGACTCGATTTCTGAGCGAACAGTGCAGGAGGCTCTTGATACGGCCTCGGCCGGTCGAACCACGATCGCCATCGCACACCGACTGTCCACGATCGTCTCGGCCGATGTGATCTTCGTGGTCGATGGCGGGCGGATCGTGGAGCAGGGAACTCACGCAGAGCTCACCGCCGCCGATGGTGTGTACGCCCGCCTATACCAGCAGCAGGTGGCGCAGCGCTGATCTACCCGCAGGGCTCGCTGGTAAGTTGGGGGCACTATGAAGTTCGCCAATAGCGTGATCGACCTTGTCGGCAATACTCCTCTCGTGAAGCTCAACCGGGTGACGGATGGCATCGCCGCTACCGTTCTCGTGAAGGTGGAGTACCTGAACCCCGGCGGGTCGTCTAAAGACCGCATCGCGACGCGCATCATCGATGCTGCGGAGCGGGACGGCCTGCTGAAACCCGGTGGCACGATCGTCGAGCCCACCTCCGGCAATACCGGCATCGGGCTGGCCCTCGTGGCCCAGCAGCGTGGCTACCGGTGTGTCTTCGTGCTGCCCGACAAGGTGGGCGAGGAGAAGCGCAACGTGCTGCTGGCCTACGGTGCCGAGATCGTGGTGACTCCGACCGCGGTGGCGCCGGATAGCCCCGAGTCCTATTATTCGGTGTCGGATCGGCTGGCCCGTGAGATTCCGGGCGCTTTCAAGCCCAATCAGTATGCGAACCCCAACGGGCCGTTGAGCCACTACGAGACCACCGGGCCCGAGATCTGGCGGGATACCGAAGGGGAGATCACCCACTTCGTTGCCGGCGTCGGCACCGGCGGCACGATCAGCGGAGTGGGCAAGTACCTCAAAGAGGTCTCGCACGGTGCGGTCACCATCATCGGCGCCGACCCGGAGGGTTCGGTCTACTCGGGCGGCACCGGTCGCCCCTATCTCGTCGAGGGAGTGGGAGAGGACTTCTGGCCAGAGGCCTACGACGGTTCCGTCGTCGACGAGATCATCGCCTCCTCCGATGCCGAGTCCTTCGACATGACACGGCGCCTTGCCCGGGAGGAGGGACTGCTTGTCGGAGGGTCAAGCGGCATGGCCGTGGCATCCGCCCTCAAGGCCGCACGCACGCTGCCCGCGGACGCGGTCATGGTCATCCTGCTCCCGGACGGCGGGCGTGGCTACCTCAACAAGATCTTCAGCGAGAAGTGGATGCAGTCCTACGGCTTCACGCAGGTCTCCGACGAGAAGACGGTCGCCGATGTCGTCGGCCATAAGACCGGCATGCTGCCCGCCCTCGTGCATGTGCATCCCTCTGATACGGTTCGCGACGCCATCCAGATCATGACCCAATACGGTGTGTCGCAGCTGCCGGTGCTCTCGGCCGAGCCGCCGGTCGTCATTGGCGAGGTGGTCGGGGCGATCGAGGAGAAGAGCCTGCTTGAGCAGGTATTCAGCGGTGACGCGAGCATGACCGACCCGGTCGGGAAATTTATCGGGGCCCCGCTGGGCTTGATTGGTGTGCACGAAGCGGTGAGCGCCGCGCGTGCCGCATTCGGTAAAACGGATGCCCTGCTCGTTACCGAGGACGGCAAGCCCATCGCTGTCGTCACGCGTCACGACCTGCTCACCTTCCTCTCCGACTGACCCGTCGGCAAAAACGCCTCCGCAAAAGAAAAGATCCCCGTGACCGACTTCTCCACTCGCGCCATCCACTCGGGCCAGGCCTTCGACCCGCTCACCGGTTCGGTGATCCCCCCGATCTATCAGACCTCTACCTTTGTGCAGAAAAGCATCGGTGAATTGCGCGGCGGCTATGAGTACGCCCGCAGTGCCAACCCCACTCGGGACTCGCTGCAGCAGCTTGTCGCCGACCTCGAGGGAGCAAAGCACGGCTTCAGTTTCGCCTCGGGTCTCGCCGGGGAAGACACCCTCCTTCGGTCCATCCTCGCGCCGGGTGACCACGTGATCATGGGCAACGATGTCTACGGTGGAACGCATCGACTGGTCAACCGCGTCTTTGTGCCCTGGGGGATCGAACTCGACACCGTGGAGATGACCGACCTCGATGCGGTGCGTGCGTCGATCCGTCCGAACACCCGGGTGCTCTGGGTGGAGACTCCGAGCAATCCGCTGATGAAGATCAGTGACATCACCGCGCTCGTGGAGATTGGGCACGCCGCCGGGGTCATCGTGGTGGTCGACAACACCTTCGCGTCTCCCTATTTGCAGAACCCGCTCGCGTTCGGGGCGGATGTCGTCACACACTCGACCACAAAATATCTCGGTGGCCATTCCGACGTTCTTGGCGGCGCCGTCGTGCTGAACGACGACGAGCTCGCGGAGAAGCTCGGCTTCCTGCAGTTCGCGATCGGACCGGTCTCCGGTCCGATGGATGCCTGGCTGACCGTGCGCGGAATCAAGACGCTCGCCGTTCGGATGGATCGGCACTCTGCAAACGCGCAGGCGATCGCCGATGCGCTGGTCGGGCATCCCGCCGTCAATCGCGTGTACTACCCTGGCCTTGCCGGCCATCCCGGTCACGACCTCGCCGCTCGCCAGATGCGGGGGTTCGGTGGGATGCTCTCCGTCGCGCTCACCGGAGGGCCAACTGTGGCCCGCGCATTCGCCGAGTCGACGGAGGTCTTCCAGCTGGCCGAATCCCTCGGCGGCGTCGAGTCGCTTATCGGGTACCCGTCGGAGATGACCCACGCGTCGGTGCGCGGCACTGCGCTCGCCGTGCCGGAGAACCTCGTACGCCTGTCGGTTGGCATCGAGGGCGTCGACGACCTCGTCGCTGATGTTCTCGCTGGCCTGGATCGCGCCACTGCCTGATCGCTGAGGATGGCCGCACGCAGCAGGCCAAGAATGTCCTCGCGATGATGGGCAAACAGGCACCGACATCGACAGGCTATCGGGCAGATAATGGAAATATTCCATTTGCGGCATGTATCACCAAGGAGCAACTCGGCCGACGCGCTTGCCCGGAGGAACGGAATGTCCTGAGTCGCGCCGACCGGTGAACTGTGGGTCATAATGGTGTCGCCGCGCGGCGTTTTATGTTCGTGCGCCACAGTTCATCACGCAGTCGAGGAAGCTGGATACCCCCGTCCATGGAACCAGTGAAGGTTCGCGCCCCCAGTATTCGCGATGTCGCGCGGATCGCTGGCGTGTCTTACCAAACGGTCTCGCGCGCGCTCAACAACTCCGAAAACATCCGCACAACAACGAAAGATCGCGTGTTCGAGGTAATCGAACAGCTCGGCTATCGGCCCAACCAGGCCGCTCGTGCGCTGGTCACCAGTCGATCTCGCACGATCGGCGTACTCACCTCACAGGTCGCGAACTATGGTCCGGCGACCAGCCTCGCCGCGATTGAAGAGGCCGCTCGAGATGCCGGTTACCTGATCACGACCACGAGTCTGGCGGCCACCGACTCCGAGGCGATCCACGATCGGCTCGAGTACCTGTTGAGCCAGGCGATCGAGGGACTGGTCGTCATTGCTCCGCAGATGCGGGTCTTCAACGCCATCCGCGATCTGGACATCCGGCTGCCGCTCGTCACGCTCGATTCAACCGGTGCCGACGGTCAGCACAGCCTTTCCGTCGACCAGACTTCCGGCGCGCGGCTGGCCACCAGGCACCTCATCGAACTCGGCCATCGCAAGATCCTGCATCTCGGTGGACCCCAGGATTGGATCGAAGCGGAGGCGCGCATGACGGGTTTCCTCGATGAGTTGATCGAGGCGGATCTCGACGTGCGCGCGCCGATCCTGGGGGACTGGACCTCGGACTTCGGCTACCGGGCCGGGAGCGAGCTCTCGAGGTATCGCGATTTCACCGCGGTGTTTGCGGCCAATGACCAGATGGCGCTCGGCCTGATCCACGCTTTCCGCGACGCGGGATTGGATGTTCCGGGTGACATCAGTGTCGTCGGGTTCGATGACGTACCGGATGCCGCCCACTATTGGCCGCCGCTCACCACGGTGCGCCAGGATTTCGCCGAGATAGGCCGTCGTTCCGTGGCCATGCTTCTCGCGGAATTGAACGGCAAGTCACGCCTCGGGCACGAACCGATCTTCCCTGAACTGGTGGTTCGAGCCTCAACAGCTCCGCCTCGACGGTAGTCCGGCGGGCCTTCATGTGGCAGATGGTGCAGGAATGTGACCGCTCTCATTTTTGCATAACGGTTGCGTTAACTTCTTGACGACAAGGCCTGGCATGATGCACCCTCGTATTCATGTCTGCACCATCGCAACTGCTCCCACGTGGTGCCCGAAACCCCGGGTCACAGTCGGCGTTGCGCGAACTCAACCAGCAGAGAATCATCGATGCCCTGTTGGGAAGCGGCCCGCTCACGCAGGCGGAGCTCGCCAGGCAGACCGGACTCTCCACTGCGACGGTGTCGAACATCGTGAAGACGATGACGGCGATCGGATCGCTGGAGACCGAGCCGACGACGAGCTCCGGGCGCAGGGCGTTGCTCGTGCGGCTCTCCAACAACGGCGCTGTCGCCGTCGGGATTGACTTCGGGCGTCGGCACCTGCGGATCGTGCTCGCCAGCCTCGGGTTCACCGTCGTCGCCGAACGATTCGTGGAGCTGCCCCTCGGCCACCGGGCCGAAGAGAGCATCGACCGGGCGTCGCAGCTCCTTGCCGCGCTGCTCGAAGAGCATGATGTGAAGCCCTCCGCCGTGCTCGGAGTCGGGGTCGGAATCCCCGGCCCGATCGACCAGCGCACCGGCACCGTCGTGCAGGGCGCCATTTTGCCGGAGTGGGTGGGCATCCACCTGCTCGAGCTTGAAAAACGCCTGCACTTCCCCGTGGTCTTCGACAATGATGCCAATCTCGGGGCGCTCGCTGAGGTCACCTGGGGGCCACACAACACCGTGGATAACCTCGTGTTCGTGAAGATCGGCAGTGGCATTGGCGCCGGCCTCATCCTCGGCGGCCACCCGTTCTCCGGCAGTCTCGGCATCACCGGTGAGATCGGGCACGAGACCATCACCGACAACGGTGTGGCGTGCCACTGCGGCAATCGGGGATGCCTCGAGACCGTGGCATCCACCTCGGTGATGATGGCGCTTCTCGGCACCAGGGCTCCCGTCTCGACCGCCGACATCGTGCGCAACGCCCTCTCGGGCGACTCCGCAACGCTGCGGGTGCTCGATGACGCAGGAGCGGCGATCGGACGCGGTCTCGCCAGTATTGCCAACCTGATCAACCCAGAGGTGATCGTGATCGGGGGGCCGCTCGCCGGCCTCGACCAGATCCTGCTCGACCCGATCCGGCGGGGGCTGCTGCGTCACGCGGTGCCGAGCGTCGGCGAAGCGACGGGCCTCGTGATGTCTTCACTCGGCGATCGGGCCGAGGCGCTCGGCGCAGCCTCCCTTGTGCTGCAGTCGCCTGGGCTCCGCCGAGCGTGATTGTTTCCGAGTCGTTACGCGTTCGTTGCGTTCACAACTTGACGACAAGGCGGCAAACAAGGTTTAGTCTGTTAGCGGGTCATTTCTTCCCCCTAACGAGACAAGGTAGTCCGGCGTGAAACCTCAGGCGAGACTCGCAGTTGTGAACGTACACAACCCGCGCTTTCGAGCGATTCAGGCCACCCCTGTGGAGGTGTCCGGTGGCGAGTGAGCCGATCATCCTAGAAATGCGTTCGATCACGAAGGAGTTCCCCGGAGTCAAGGCGCTCGACAGGGTGTCGCTGGTCGTCAAGGCGGGCGAGATCCACTCCATCTGCGGCGAGAACGGCGCGGGAAAGTCCACGTTGATGAAGGTGCTTTCGGGGGTCTACCCATACGGCACGTACGAGGGTGACATTGTGTTCCAGGGGCACGAGTCCCGGTTCAGGAACATCGGTTCGAGCGAGGCCGCTGGTATCGTCATCATCCACCAGGAGCTCGCGCTTATCCCGCAACTCTCCATCACCGAGAACATCTTCCTCGGCAACGAGCCGCGTCGATTCGGTGTCATCGACTGGGTGCAGGCCAAGAAGCGCGCGATCGACCTTCTTGCCCGCGTCGGCCTCGATGACGACCCCGACACCCAGATAAAGAATCTCGGTGTCGGCAAGCAGCAACTCGTCGAGATCGCGAAGGCGCTCAATAAGTCCGTGAAGCTGCTCATCCTCGACGAGCCGACGGCCGCCCTCAACGAGGCCGACTCCCAGCACCTGCTCGACCTGATCCTCGGTCTGAAGGGCCGAGGCATTGCCTCGATCATGATCTCCCACAAGCTCAATGAAATCGAACAGATCTCGGATTCGATCACGATCATCCGTGACGGCAAGACAATCGAGACACTCGACGTCAAGGCTGACGGGGTTGACGAGGATCGCATCATCCGCGGCATGGTCGGGCGCATACTCGAGAACCGCTTCCCCGACCGCAACGCCGAAATCGGCGAGGTGTTTTTCGAGGTCAGGAACTGGACAGTGCAGCATCCGCTCAGCGCCGAACGGATGGTGGTGAAGAACTCCAGCTTCGTCGTGCGGCGCGGTGAGGTGGTCGGGTTCGCTGGCCTCATGGGCGCCGGGCGTACCGAGCTCGCGATGAGCCTGTTTGGTCGGTCCTATGGCAATTTCATCTCCGGCCAGGTCTTCAAGGACGGCAAGGAGATCAAGCTTCGCAACGTGAGTGAGGCAATTGAGCACGGCCTCGGCTATGTGAGTGAAGACCGGAAGGCGCTCGGGCTGAATCTGCTCGATGACATTCAGGATTCGGTCGTTTCGGCGAAGTTGTCCAAGATTTCCAGGCTGTCGGTGATCGACAAGGTAGAGGAGCACCGGGCAGCCGAGCTCTACCGCAAGAGCCTTCGGATCAAGGCTCCGCGAGTGGAAGAAGGGGTCAACAAGCTTTCGGGAGGTAATCAGCAGAAAGTCGTGCTGGCCAAGTGGATGTTCACCGACCCGGACCTCCTCATTCTCGACGAGCCGACCCGCGGAATTGATGTGGGCGCGAAGACAGAGATCTATGGCATCATCCGCGACCTCGCCGCCTCCGGTAAGGGCATTATCCTGATTTCTTCTGAGCTCCCGGAGCTGCTTGGGGTGTCCGATCGCATCTACACGATCTTCGAGGGTGCGATCACGAGCAACATGTCCGCCGACGAAGCAAATCCCGAAATTCTGCTGAAAAGCATGACTTCCGCGAAGAAGAAAGTTAACTCCTAATGAGCGCAACTCCCGAAG
The DNA here is from genome assembly GCF_035984695.1 of Glaciihabitans sp. GrIS 2.15. Classification (NCBI taxonomy): domain Bacteria; kingdom Bacillati; phylum Actinomycetota; class Actinomycetes; order Micrococcales; family Microbacteriaceae; genus Glaciihabitans; species Glaciihabitans sp. GrIS 2.15. Next base: position 169,372 of record NZ_JAXCHU010000005.1, on the reverse strand, counting down.
CCCCGAAGACGGGCTTCCAGCTCCGCGACCTCGGCAAAATGTTCGGAAGCGGTTCGAATGGACGCCAGGTCGGCATCCTCGGAGCTCTCGTCGTCATCATCATTTTCTTTCAGGTTTTCACGAAGGGGCTTACCCTCGACCCGACAAACCTGATCAATCTCGTCAATCAGAACGCCTATGTGCTGATCCTTGCCATCGGAATGGTGATGGTCATCATCGCCGGCCATATCGACCTCTCGGTCGGATCCATCGCGGCCTTCGTCGGAATCATCGTTGCAACCTCAATGGCGAGCTGGCACTTCCCGCCGTCAATCGCAATCCTTCTCGGGTTGGCGATGGGAGCCGTCATTGGCGCTTGGCAGGGTTGGTGGGTCGCCTATGTCGGCGTCCCGGCCTTCATTGTGACGCTCGCGGGGATGCTCATATTTCGCGGGGCGAATCAGTTCTTCGGTAACTCCACCAGCGTCACGGTGCCGGATGCGTTCACCTACATCGGGGGAGGGTTCATCCCTGACTTCGGCCCGAACACGAAATACAGCAATGGCACGTTGCTGCTCGGACTGCTCATCGCCGTCGTGATTGTCGTTCAGGAATGGCGAGCACGTCGAACGCAGACCGAGATGGGTTCGGAAAAAGCCCCACTGTGGGTGAGCGGGGTGAAGATCGTCATTCTCGAGGCGGTTGTCGTTTCGGCCACGCTTTTGTTTGCCGGCGGTCGGCTGGGAACGAGTTTTCCCGTTTCCGGAATCATCCTCGGAGTCCTCGTTTTGGTTTACTCGTTCATCACCCGCAATACGACATTCGGACGACACGTCTATGCCGTCGGCGGCAATTGGCACGCCGCCGAACTCTCCGGAGTCAAGATCAAGCGCATCAACTTCTTTGTCATGATGAACATGTCGGTGCTCGCCTCTGTTGCCGGCATGATCGGTGTGGCTCGCGCCGGAGCTTCTGGTCCTGGCGACGGGGTTGGTTGGGAGCTAGACGCGATCGCCGCTGTCTTCATCGGTGGAGCCGCCGTGGCCGGTGGAATCGGAACGATCGTCGGGTCGATCATCGGTGGTCTGGTCATCGCCGTGCTTAACAACGGCCTCCAGCTCCTCGGTGTGGGTATCGACCGGGTGCAGATCATCAAGGGTCTGGTTCTCCTCATCGCTGTGGGCGTGGACGTCTACAGCAAGAAACAGGGTCGGCCGTCATTGATCGCGATCTTCGTGCGCGGTCCCAGGTCGTCCTCTGGTGGCGTCGCCCCGTCGTCGGCGCAAATCGATCGGCCATCCATTGCTCCAACCGACAGCGCGGAGGAGTCTTCGCGCCCACAGTCCACTACGCCGAATTGATCGTTCTCGCGTAGTCCCTGGAGACGATGGCTGTCTCCAGCTTTTCACTGCACTACCTATGACAAGAGAAAGCGAAGCAAATCACATGCGCAAAATCGTAATCACAACCGTGGCAATTGCCGGGGTTGCCCTCATGGCCCTTTCGGGCTGCTCGTCTCGCGACGCTGGCGCCGGAACCTCCGGCGCTCCGGCTGCGGGTTTCAAGGCTGGATCCACAATCGGTGTTGCACTTCCGGACAAGACCTCGGAGAACTGGGTTCTTGCCGGAAAGCTTTTCACTGACGCGATCACGAAGGCCGGATTCAAGGCCGACGTGCAATACGCACCGGCGACGAATACCGCAGCCGAGCAGGCTAACCAGGTATCAGCGATGATCACCAAGGGTGACAAGGTTGTTGTCATCGGGGCCAAGGACGGCAAGCAGCTCGGCCCGCAGACGAAGGCCGCAGCAGCCGCCGGCACGAAGGTCATCGCCTACGACCGCCTGATCCAAGACACCAAGGACGTCGACTACTACGTCGCCTATGACAACGAGAAGGTCGGCGAGCTGCAGGGCCAAGCTCTTCTTGACGGAATGAAGGCACGCTTCCCCGACGCTAAGACCTACAACGTGGAGCTGTTCTCCGGATCATCGGATGACGCGAACGCTCCGGTCTTCTTCAACGGTGCCATGAAGGTGCTCGAGCCGAAGATCAAGGACGGAACAGTCAAGGTTGTCTCTGGCCAGACCGATATCAAGCAGACGGCAACAGCTGGATGGCTTGCACAGAACGCTCAGACCCGCATGGATACCCTCCTCGCGGCGAGCTACTCGGGCACTGTGTTGAACGGTGTGCTCTCCCCGAATGACACCCTCGGCCGAGCAATCATCACCTCGATCAAGGCCGCCGGAAAGGCGATGCCGGTTATGCCGGTCGTCACCGGACAGGACTCGGAAGCTGCCTCGATCCCGCTCATCATGTCGGGTGAGCAGTACTCCACCATCAACAAGGACACCACCAAGCTTGTTGAGCACACCCTCGAAATGATCAAGGATCTAGCCGCTGGCAAGACCCCCCAGACCAATTCGACCGACTACAACAACGGTGTCAAGGTCGTTCCGACCTACCTGCTCCCGCCGGAGCTCGTCACCAAGGACAACGCTGCGAAGTCTTACGCGAACAACCCGACCCTCCTGGCGCTCGTCAACAAGTAGTCCGCCTCGATAGTCTCGAGTCCGGCCCCGCGGTTTCGCGGGGCCGGACTTTTTCGTGCTTGGAGGTCTCTTCGTGTGTCCGCGCGTTCGAAATGCAGGACTACCTGTGACGGTTGTGAACGGGAGTGGTGCATTCGTCACTCCTGTCACAGGTAGTCCTGCATTTCACTCAGGAACTGGGCAGGGCCGGGGCGCGTTCGCTCGGTGCGGCGGGATGCGGTCGAGCCGCTGCGATTCGGAGAATTCGGACGGGGAGCTCGCGGTGGCTTGGCCGATGAGCGCGGTAGCTGGATCTCAGGAGTGAGTCCGGCACGGCAGGTCCGCGGAGGCCGGACTTTTTGTGTCAGCAGCTCTCCTCGTGTGTCCGCCGGTTCGAAATGCAGGACTATCTGTGACGGATGTCACCGGGAGTGGTGTATTCGTCACTCCTGTCACAGGTAGTCCTGCATTTCATGCAGCAACTGGGCAGGGGCAAGGTCGCTGGCCGATGAGCGCGGCACCAGTTCTCACGGGTATGTCTAGCCACGAGTTTTCGCGTAGGCCGGACTTTTTCGTGCCAGCGGCTCTCGTCGTGTGGCTTGCGGTTCGAAATGCAGGACAACCTGTGACGGATGTCAACGGGAGTGGCGCGTCCGTCACTCCCGTCACAGGGAGTCCTGCATTTCGCGCAGCATTCGGCCGGCACCGGGCCAGAGTGCGGGCGAGTAGGTGCGATTCTGCGGATTCGGTCGGGGATGTCGCAGTCGCTGGCCGATGGGCTCGGAGACCGGTTGGCGTGAGCGGGTGAGCGGGTGAGCGGGTGAGCGGGCAGGTGGGCAGGTGGGCGGGTGAGTCCATGCGATCGAGACGTATCCGTGACCGAGTACTGGCATCAAGCTGTTGTGCGCTCCGGTGCTGACCGGCTAGTCTTGTGAAGAAATGTGACCGCTGACATCTCGCAAAATGTGATCGCTAACATTCACTGAATATTTCCGGAAGCAATCCCGGCCGTACCCGCCGCCCGACAAAGGAGTCCCCGAGGTGAATTCCCCCACGCCCGATGGCGCCGCCGAGCACTACGTCATCGGAATCGACTTTGGCACCCTCTCCGGCCGAGCGGTCGTCGTGCGCGTCTCGGACGGTGCAGAGCTCGGCACCGGCACCCACGACTACCCTCACGCTGTGATGGACACCGTGCTGGCGTCGAACGGAGCGCTCCTGCCGCCGGACTGGGCGCTGCAGGTGCCCGCCGACTACGTCGAAGTACTGAAGAACGCGGTTCCGGCCGCCATCGCGGCATCCGGAATCGACCCGGCGCAGGTGATCGGCGTCGGCACCGACTTCACGGCAAGCACTCCCCTTCCGGTCATCGCCGACGGAACACCGCTCAACGAGATCGCCGGCTATGAGAACCGTCCCCATGCCTACGTGAAACTCTGGAAGCATCACGCCGCGCAGGGCCAGGCCGACCGCATCAACGAGCTTGCTGCAGCGAGGGGCGAATCCTGGCTGCCGCGCTACGGCGGCCTCATCTCGAGTGAGTGGGAATTCGCCAAGGGACTGCAGCTGCTCGAAGAAGACCCCGATCTCTATGAGCGCATGGACCACTTCGTCGAGGCCGCCGACTGGATCGTCTGGCAGCTCACCGGCCGCTACATCCGCAACGCCTGCACCGCCGGGTACAAGGGCATCCTGCAGGATGGCGCGTATCCGAGCCGCGAATTCCTCGCCGCGCTCAACCCGGCTTTCGCAGGCTTCGCGGAAGACAAGGTCGCCCACGAGATCGGCCAGCTCGGGGCATCCGCCGGCACGCTGTCGAAGCAGGCCGCGGCCTGGACCGGTCTGCCAGAGGGCATCGCCGTGGCTGTCGGCAACGTCGATGCCCACGTGACGGCCCCGGCAGCCCAGGCTGTCGAGCCCGGCCAGATGCTCGCCATCATGGGAACCTCGACCTGCCATGTGATGAACTCCGACGTGCTTACCGAGGTGCCAGGCATGTGCGGCGTCGTCGACGGCGGCATCGTCTCCGGGCTCTACGGCTACGAGGCCGGGCAGTCCGGTGTCGGTGACATCTTCGCCTGGTATGTGAAGAACCAGGTGCCGGCGAGCTACTTCGAGGCAGCGGATGCCGCGGGCCGAAGCATCCACGAACACCTCACCGAGCTCGTGAAGCACCAGCCGGTCGGCGGCCACGGGCTCATTGCACTTGACTGGCAGAGCGGTAACCGCTCGGTGCTCGTGGACCACGAGCTCAGCGGTCTCGTGCTCGGCACGACCCTCGCGACACGGCCGGAGGAGATCTATCGGGCACTGTTCGAGGCGACGGCCTTCGGCACGCGCACGATCGTAGAGACCTTCGCCGAAAGCGGGGTTCCGGTCACCGAGTTCATCGTGGCCGGTGGGCTCCTGCGCAATCCCTTCCTCATGCAGGTCTACAGCGACGTGCTGCGGATGCCGATCTCGATCATCGCGAGCGAGCAGGGTCCGGCGCTCGGCTCGGCCATCCACGCCGCAGTCGCCGCGGGCGCCTACGACACTGTTCTCGAAGCAGGCAAGGCGATGGGCAAGGTGAACCGCGCTGTCTACACCCCGGATGCCGAAGTGGCCGATTCCTACGACCTTCTCTACGCGGAATACACACTGCTGCACGACTACTTCGGACGCGGTGGTAACGCAGTGATGCACCGGCTAAAGGCGCTCAAGCGCGATGCGGCCGCAACAACCAGCAAAAAGATTCTCGAGGCAAACAGCGCATGAGCACGATCGAAGAGAAGGTCCTCGCCGTACGAGCCGACGTCGCGAAGCTGCACGAAATGCTCGTGCGCTACAACCTCGTGATCTGGACCGGCGGCAACATCTCCGGCCGCGTCCCCGGCGCAGACCTCTTCGTCATCAAGCCGAGTGGCGTCGAGTACGACGACCTCACCCCCGAAAATATGATCCTGTGCGACCTCGACGGCACCGTTATCGAAGGGGAGCACTCGCCCTCGAGCGATACCGCAGCGCACGCCTACATCTACCGCACTATGCCGGAGGTCAACGGCGTCGTGCACACCCACTCCACCTACGCGACCGCGTGGGCGGCCCGCGGCGAAGCGATCCCGTGCGTGATCACCGGCCAGGCGGACGAGTTCGGCGGAGAGATCCCGGTCGGCCCCTTCGCCATCATCGGCGACGACTCGATCGGACGCGGTGTTGTTGCCACCCTCACCGGCCATCGCTCCCGAGCGGTGCTGATGCAGAACCACGGTGTCTTCACCATCGGATCCAGCCCGCGGGATGCTGTCAAGGCCGCGGTCATGGCGGAGGATGTCGCGCGAACAGTGCACATCGCAAAACAACTCGGCGAGCTCATCCCCATTCCCCAGGCCGCGATCGACGCCCTCTTCGACCGGTACCAGAACGTGTACGGCCAGGCAGCGAAACCAACCACAGCAGGAGCAGACGCATGAGCCGCAGCATCATTCCCGACCTGAAGTCGTACACGGTCTGGTTTCTCACCGGAAGCCAGGGGCTCTATGGCGAAGAGACCCTCGCGCAGGTCGCCGAGCAGTCGCGGGCCATTGCCGATGCGCTCGGGGTGGCGGCCGAGATTCCGGTCACGGTGCAGTGGAAGCCGGTGCTCAAGGATTCGGAGTCGATTCGCCGGATGGCCCTCGATGCCAACGCTGATGACACTGTGATCGGTGTCATCGCCTGGATGCACACGTTCAGCCCGGCCAAGATGTGGATCACCGGCCTCGACCTGCTGCGGAAGCCCCTGCTGCACCTGCACACCCAGGCAAACGTCGAGCTGCCCTGGGCAACGATCGACATGGACTTCATGAACCTTAACCAGGCCGCCCACGGCGACCGGGAGTTCGGCTACATCCAGACCCGTCTCGGAGTCGCCCGCAAGACAGTCGTCGGCCACGTGTCGAATCCCCGGGTCATCTCTCAGATCGCGACCTGGACCCGCGCCGCCGCCGGCTGGGCGGCCACCCATAACCTCAAGCTCGCCCGTTTCGGCGACAACATGCGCTTCGTTGCGGTGACCGAGGGTGACAAGACCGAGGCCGAGCTGCAGTTCGGCGTCCAGGTGAATACCTGGGGGGTCAACGAACTCGTCGAGGCAGTCGATGCCGCGTCCGAGGCGGATGTTGACGCTCTCGTCGAGGAATACGAAGACCTGTACGTAGTGGCCCCTGAGCTCACAAAGGGTGCAGAGCGCCACGAGTCGCTCCGCTACGGCGCCCGTATCGAACTGGGCTTGCGCAGCTTTCTCGAGGCTGGCGGCTTCAGCGCGTTCACCACCAGCTTCGAAGACCTTGGCGGCCTTCGCCAGCTTCCGGGTCTCGCGGTGCAGCGTCTCATGGCCGACGGCTATGGCTTCGGTGCAGAGGGCGACTGGAAGACCGCCGTACTGGTTCGGGCGGCAAAGGTGATGGGCGCCGGCCTACCGGGGGGCGCCTCCCTCATGGAGGATTACACCTATAACCTCGTGCCGGGGCAGGAACTCATCCTCGGCGCGCACATGCTCGAGGTCTGCCCGTCGCTCACCACGGCTAAGCCGAGCCTCGAGATTCACGAGCTCGGTATCGGTGGCCGGGACGCCCCCGTACGCCTCGTTTTCGATACGGATGCCGGCCCGGCCGTCGTCGTTGCGCTGAGCGATATGAGGGACCGGTTTCGCCTCGTGGCCAATGTCGTCGAAGTGGTTGAGCTGCCGCATCCGCTGCCCAAACTTCCGGTGGCACGCGCCATCTGGAAGCCGGCACCCGACCTCGCGACGAGTGCCGCGGCCTGGCTGACGGCGGGAGCCGCGCACCACACGGTCATGTCGACCGCACTCAGCCTCGAGGTCTTCGAGGACTTCGCCGACATCGCGAAGAACGAACTCGTGGTGATCGACGAGAACACGAAGCTGCGCGAATTCAGCCGCGAATTGCGCTGGAACCAGGCCTATTACCGACTGGCCGCAGGGCTCTAACGGGCCTCGTATCAGCAATCCGCTAGCCTACGAATCGTGGCGAACATCATGGAGGTGGCACGGCTCGCCGGCGTCTCCCACCAGACCGTGTCCCGGGTGCTCAACAACGAAAACACGGTGCGCCCACAGACCCGTGCAAAGGTGGAGGCGGCGATCCGGGAGCTGCGTTACCGACCCAGTTCCGTGGCACGGGCGCTCGCGACCCGCAAGACCCACACCCTTGGGCTCGTGAGCACCGGCAACCCGCTCTACGGTCCCGCGAGTATCGCGCTTGCCTTCAACGGCGCTGCGCGGCAGGCCGGTTACCAGGTCATCACCGCGAGCATGGCGGATGCCGATCGTCACGAGATCCTGCAAGCCATCGACGTGTTGTTGAGGCAGCAGGTCGAGGCGATCGTTCTCATCGCCTCGGACTACTCGTCAATCGAGGCGATCGACGGTCTTGAGCTCGAAATACCGCTAGTAACCGCAGACTCGAGCGGACACGGCAGCTTTCCTAGCGTCTCGATCGACCAGTTCGGAGGCGCGGAGTTGGCTACCGCCTATCTCGCAGACCTCGGACACCGGGACATCCTGCACCTCGCGGGGCCCGAAGGATCGCTCGATGCCAGGGAACGCGAACGTGGCTGGAGGAGTGAGCTGGCGCGGCGCGGCCTGGTCGTGCACGAACCGGAGCACGGCGACTGGACGGCAGACAGTGGTCGCACCATCGGAGAGCGGCTCAGCGCCGCGGGCTTTAGTTCCGCGATCTTCGTTGCGAATGACCAGATGGCGCTCGGTCTGCTTCACGCGCTCGATGATCACGGCGTCGCTGTGCCGTCAGCCGTGAGCATTGTGGGCTTCGACGACATCCCGGAAGCGGCGCATTTCTCTCCTCCGCTTACCACCATCCGGCAGGATTTCACTGAGCTCGGGAAGCGGATCATGGGCACGGTATCGTCTGTGCTCGATGGACGCGTCGTCACCGACCCGGTGAAGACCACGCCCTTTGTGGTGGAGCGCGCATCGGCGGTTCGGTTCTAGTCAGCGCACTCTTCGCGATCGTCGATTCTGCTACGAGCCCGTTGGCCAGTTCCGGGTGAGGTGCTCCGCGACCCGGAGTGCGTTGGCCACGATCGTCAATGCCGGGTTTACGCTCCCATTGGTCGGATGCAATGATGAGTCGCAGACGATCACCCGCTGTGTGCCGTGCACGCGGCCCCACGGGTCGGTGGCGGATGTCGCCGGGTCCCACCCCATCCGCGCGGTTCCGCAGGAGTGCTCACCCGCCGCGGATGCGGTTTCGGCGCCATACTGGCGGCGGATGTCGTTCGCGCCAGCCGCCTCAAGCCACTGTGCGCCGACCCTTGCCATGCCTGCTTCCACTTCGACAGATGCCCAGTGCACGTCTTTGCGTAATGCGGCAGCCGGCTTCCCCCACCGGTCACGGAGGCCCTCTGCGAGGGTGACTCGCGATGAGGCAAGGGGAATTTCCTGTCCAATGCCGAAGACGCCGAAGGCGTGTGGGCGGCCGTTGCGCATCCACTCCTTGTGACCCGATCCCCAGCGCGGCACGCCCGGCATCGCCGGGTGGGACGCGGAGCTCAGCGGCAGCAGGCCCATCAGATCGACGATGACCCCACCTCCCCACGGAATGCTCTCACCGTGCACGTGGTCAAGGGTGGCGACGGAGTGGCCGGGCCCGACGAAGTCTGTGACGGCATCATCCATAGTTCCGAGTATCGTGACGAACCGATGATCGTGCAGGTGGCGGCCAAGCTGATCATTGCCAATGCCGCTGGCCAGGAGCAACCGTGGAGTCTCGACCGCACCGGCGGACACCACGACGACCGCACCGGTCACAGTGAGCTCGATTGGACTCGTCGATGTGGATGCCATGAGTGTCACGCTGGCCGAGCGCACCCCGTCACGGACGTTGATGACCTCGGCGTCGAAGAGCACATCGCAATTGCCCGTAGCGATAGCGCGGGGGATGAAGGTGTTGTTCGAACCGTTTTTGGCGTTGACCGGGCACGCGTGTCCGACGCACTGCGGGCATCGAACACACGCTGGCCTGCCGTCGCGTGGAACGCTGTTGATGGCCAGTGGAATCGGACCCCAACCCCAGCCGAGGGAATCCGCGGCCGCCCCGAGCAGTTCGCGCGCTGGCTCGGTCGTCATCGGCGGCATGGGATAGCCAGCCGATCGGGGCGTGCGCGAGGTCAGGCTGCCTTCTGCTCCTGAGACGCCAAGCTCCCATTCCGCTCGCGTGTAATAGGGCTCCATCTCGTCGTAGTCGATCGGCCAGTCCGCGAGACCGGCGCCGTCGGGGTTACCGAAAACGCTGGCCATCGCGAAGTCATCCGGCAAGAATCGCCACGACATGCCTTGCCAGAGTCGGGTGCCGCCCCCGAAGACCATGGCGTTCAGGCCGTAGAGGGAGGCGTCACCGGTGCCGTCGATCACGCGGTATTCGTCGTCCTTCAGATGAGCGAGGCGCGGATGCCCGGCCCCCGGCCCGGCAGACGGCGAGTAGACCGCGTTGCGCTTTCCATGGAGATGGTCGCCGCGAAGCTCGGCGTTCGGCAGGGGGAGACCGCGTTCGATGAGCAATACGGTCTTGCCTGCCGACGCGAGGATTTCGGCGGCCACTCCGCCACCGGGACCGCTACCGATCACGATCGCGTCGTATCCGACCCGCACCTGATCGGGTCGTATGCCCTCGATCGGATCGGGCTCGACCGGTGTGGCGCCAAGTGGCACCGCGCGGAAACCGACCATTTCCAGCCCGATCGGTGTGTGGCGTTTGATCGAACCGTGGTGTGCAGAGGATGCGTAGAAGCCTTCCCAGCAGATTCGACGCAGTGCCTCAAAGTGCGCGGCAGCACCGGGCGGATCATCCTCGATCTCGAAGGAGGTGAGGATCGCATCCTGCCGCTCGGTAGTCAGGGCCGCGAATGAACTCCCGCCATTGGCCTGCGCAGCAGCGTCGAGAGCAGTGTCCAGCCAGCCGAGCGCGGGGCGAGCCCAGTCCAGGTCCCCGTTCGCCATGGCGACGTAGTCTGACACGCCACCGTCCCATCCGGCCGGCCAGCTGTCCGCTGGAATGATCCGGTCGATCGCAGCGCGGATATTCGCGGTGAAAAGTTCGATCGGGCTAGCGCCCCGCGAGCGATCCACCGATGCCTCCGACGCTGAAGTACTTGTTGAGCGCGGCGAACAGGAGCACTGGTGGCAGCATCATCACCACGGCGACGGCCATCACGAGTCCCCAGTTCGTCTGGTTCTGTTGGAAGAACGTCTGCAGGCCGATCTGAAGGGTGTAGTTCTCATCGGACCGCAGGAACACCACAGCCACCAGGTAGTCGTTCCACGCGAGCAGGAATGCGAAGATCGCGGTGGAGAGCACGCCTGGCAGGGAGTTGCGCAACACGATCCGCGTAAAGCTGCCAAAGACCGAACAGCCGTCCATCCACGCAGCCTCTTCGAGAGTGATCGGTATCGAGTCGAAGTAGGCGGCCATCATCCAGATAGCCACGGACATGGTCGAGCCAACATAGATGATCGTGACGCCGACCAGGTTGTCGACCAGGCCGATCTGAGCGAACAGGATGAAGAGGGGAATGACCGCGGTGACGACGGGAAGCGACTGCACGATAAACAGAATGAGTGAGTAGCCCGACACGAGTTTGCTGCGACCGCGAGAGAGTACATAGCCGGCGGGAGCCGCTACAGTCACGGAGATGAGCACCGTGACGAGGGTGACGACGAGGCTGTTGGCGAGCCACGTTCCGACCGAGGTCTCGGTGAAGATCTTGCCGAAATTCTCCAGCGTGACGCCTCGAGCGGTACTTCCGAGCGAGGGTTCGAGGGAGAGCAGCAGGACGGCCACGATCGGCACCAGCACGATGGCCGAAATGATGAGGATGGCAACGAAGCGCCACCACTTGCCCCGCTCCTGCGCCTGGCTGAGCGTGCGTCGTTTAGCGGGGCGCGTGGTGGTTGTGACCTTGCCCGCAATCACGGCATGTGAAGTTTGCACGCTCATTCGATATTCACCTTTCGGATCTGGCGGTACAGCAGCGTTGCGATAACGACGAGCACGATCGTCATCATGAAGGCGATCGCGACGCCCGGTCCGGTCTGGAAGTTCTGGAAGACCGTCGAATACGCCAGAACCACCAGTGTCTGGGTCGAGTTGACCGGCCCGCCACCGGTGAGCAGGAAGATGCTTGGGAAGTCGTTTACGCAGAAGATCGTCATCAGGATCCAGCTGATGTAGGTCGAGCGCGAAATCATCGGAAGGGTGATCCGCCTAAAGGTCTGGAGCGCGGATGCGCCGTCGACTTTGGATGCCTCGTAGACATTGACGTCGACGGATGCCAGTGCGGACGACATCATCATCATCATGAAGGGGAAGCTGATCCATACCTTGAATACGCACACCGTCACCTGCGCGAGGAACGGGTTCGCAAGGAACAGCACATTGCCGAGGCCGAGGGCCTGGGCAAGCATCGGGAGTGGGGACTGCGGAGTTGCAACAAGCCAGTTCCAGGACGTGGCCGAGACGACGACCGGAACCACCCAGGGCAGCAGCAGCAGCACCTTGAACACACCACCAGCCGGAATGCGGGTGCGCAGCAGGAGGGCCAGCGCGAGTCCGATTGCCCAGCTGCCGAATACGCCGACTAGCGTGAAGGCGACGGTGAATCCGGCCGCATGCCAGAAGGCCGGTGTTTGAACCATCGAGGTGTAGTTGTGCAGGCCGACAAAGTTACCGGCACTGAGCAGGTCACCGTTGCGCAGAGACTGCAACCCCGCGTAGATCACCGGGTACAGGTTGAGCAGCACGAGCAGAATCAACGACGGGAGCACGAAGAGGAGGAATGCCCGTGAATGGGTGAACCTCCGCGCGCGTTTGCGGTCGCTTGCCGGTCTCCCCGACCCGGCGTTCCCTACGCCGCTTCGCGCCTTTTTGAGCGCTCCGATCACGGACTCAGTCGTCATGTAGTTCTCCTTTGAAGGTGTTCCTGAAGCGGAAAAGGGTGGGCCCAGCTCGCTCCGGACCCACCCAAATCGGTGTTACTTCATGAGCCCTTCCATCGACTTCTGCAGCGCCGTCAAGGCCGTCTTCGAATCTGTGCTGCCACCGAGGATCGACTGCGCAAAGGTGATCATCGGAGCGGTTCCGTCGACCGTGTTGGCGATGTTGTAGAACAGTCCAGTTCCGCCGGGAGCGGCCCAGGTCTTGAAGACGGGCTGCCATTCTTTAACGATTTTCACGTTGTTGGGGTCTGCCTTGAACTCAGCAGTCTCGGAGATCGACTTGAGCGGCGGCAAGCCGATACCCGTCTTCTTCGTCCACAGTTCCTTCATGTTCTGATAGTAGTACGTGAGGAATGCTTCAGAATTGGCCTGGCTCGGGGTGTTCTTGTACATCATGATGTTGTTCGGGAAGTACAGGCCACCCGTCTTGCCGCTCGGGCTGGTGAGCGGGCTGCCGACGACGAGGTCGCTCGCTACGTCTCCGACTGCCCCAGCGGCAAGACCCGCGCCATCCCATCCGAAGCCGAACTTCTTCGCCTTCCACTGCGACTGTACGTTTGCACTCGTGTAGGTGGCACCCGCCGGATCGCTGTATCCGCTCTTTACGAGATCCAGGACGAAGTCCATGGCCTGGATATTCTCGGGAGTGACACAGTCCGGCTTCTTGTCTGCGTTGAAAAGTCCGCCGCCGTTGTTGATCATGAACGCAGTGAGGATGTGGCTGCCGGTGAAGTTTCCAGCACCGGAGCCGAGGCCGAAGCCGTAAACACCATTCTTCTTGAGCGCCGCACACACACTCCGGTAGGAGTCCCAGTTGGTTGGCGGCTGGACTCCCGCCTGCTCGAGCAGCGTCTTGTTGTACCAAGAGATGCGCACATCGAGGTTGTATGGCACTGCCGCGTAGCCCTTGTCGGTCTTCAACGTGTCGACGAGACCATCGAAGAAGTCATCGTAAATACCGTTCTTCTTCCAGCCGTCGATGAGGTTGTCGGCGTAAGCGATCTTGCCCTGTTCGGCGAATTGGAACGCCTGTGTTCCTCCGCCAGAGCTCACGGCCGGCCCCGTGTTGGAAGCCACAGCAGAGGAGAAGGTCTGGGTGAAGTTCGCCCATTGGATCTCCTGGTAAGTGGCCGCGCCCATTCCACTCTTCGGCGTATAGGCGACGGTGATCTTCTTATCGAGCGGGTTGAACTCTGTTCCGCCCCAGGGCATGTTCCAGAACTTGATTGCCTGTGCGGAACTGCCCGAGCCGCCTCCCGTCGAACACGCTGCGAGCGCGGCGATTGCTGCCACGCCTCCCGCGACTCCTAAGAATCCCCGCCTCGAAAATGAAGATCCCGTGGATTGTGACGCCATGACAGTTTCCTTTCCAGCCGCCGTCGCCAGTGGCGGCGGCCATGATTCGTCTTTGGATGCATGTGTCGCTCTAAAGGTGAAAAGGTTTCGTGCTGCGACGGCATCAGTATCTATTGGTTCTCGGAGGTTGTCAACCGATGAGGCCAGCGAGCAGCGCGCGCCCAACGCCTCAGGAGTGCCCCGCATGCCCAGTAGCATGAGCGCATGAGTCAGCAAAAGGTTTCGTCGGCGCGCGCCACCCTTGCGGAGATTGCCCGTGATGCTTCCGTATCGATGTCAACGGTCTCGAAGGTGCTCAACGGCCGAGCGGGCGTCTCGGACTCCGTACGCGAGCGCATCGAAGAGCTGCTTCACTCTGCCGGATACAGCCGTCGTGGAAACGCGTACTCGCAGGGACGGCTCATCGAGCTCGTGTTCGAGAACATCGACAGCGAGTGGTCGCTGGAAATCATTCGCGGAGTCGACCGCGTCGCTCGTGAATACGGCCTCAGCGTCATTCTGACCGAGAGCGGAGAGCACTATTCCCCGGCGCCCGATTGGATCGATGGCATCCTGCGACGACAGCCCGTTGGCGTCATCCTGATGTTTTCGAAGTTGTCTGTCGATCACAAAAGACAGCTGGCGACGCGCAATATCCCGTTCGTGGTGGTCGACCCCGCCGGGGATCCTGATCCGGATGTTTCCTCGGTGGGCTCCGGTAACTGGTCAGGTGGCCTAGCAGCTACCCGGCACCTAATCGAGCTTGGGCATCGCAGAATCGCCATGGTCAGCGGCCCACTGGAGATGCTGTGCTCTCGGGCTCGGCTATCGGGATACCGCTCTGCACTTGACGAGGCCCACATCCCGTTCGACCCGACGCTCATCGACGCGGGGGAGTTCCACTATGAGGATGGCGTCGCAGCCGGCGCGAAACTTCTTGCGAGAGCGGATCGGCCGACGGCGATTTTCGCGGGCAACGATCTCCAGGCATTCGGGATTTACGAAGCGGCACGGGTGCTGGGGCTCGTCGTGCCGGATGACGTCTCGGTCGTCGGGTACGACGATGTTCCCAGCGCCAGTTGGGTTGGCCCCAAGCTGACGACGGTGCGCCAGCCGCTGATTGAGATGGCCGAGCAGGCGACGCGCCTGGTGCTCGCACTTCGTGACGATCCTCAGCGGAAGCTCGTTCGCATCGATCTGGCGACGAGTCTCGTGGTGCGGGCGAGCACGGCACCGCCCAGGGCCTGACTTACCTCGATCCATCACGATATATTTCTGGATGGTTAGAGAAAGCTTGCGCTCATCATCTCGTCCGGGATAGCGTGACGGCACACGTAAAACGACTGGCTCGGTGGATGCGGCCGAGCCGGCAGTTCCTGGATCGCCGTGGACAGTCACGACGGTGACAATTCTGAAATGAAGCAACAATGAGCGGCTATCGCTGTGGAATGGGAAGAACTCGGTGACTTCGGCACTACCAACCGGGCGCAGGGCGCTCATCGTGCGGGGCGGGTGGGACGGGCACCAGCCCGTCGAGACGACCAACTCCATGATTCCGTTCCTCGAGAAAAACGGGTTCACGGTGCGCATCGAGGAGTCGCCGGCCGTCTACACGGATGCCGATTACCTCGCGACCGTCGACCTGATCCTGCAGATCAACACCATGGCATCCATCACCACGGACGAATTCGCTGGCCTCCAGACCGCGGTGCTCAACGGCACCGGGATGGGCGGCTGGCACGGGGGAATCGCGGACTCGTATCGCGACAATGCCGACTACGTCCACATGATCGGCGGTCAATTCGCCCACCATGCGGGCAAGGATCCGGCCACTCGTACCGGCGAACAGTCCGACAACTACATTCCCTACACGGTGCACATCACAGAACTGGGTCGCTCGCACCCGATCACCCGCGGGATCGAGGACTTCGATCTGGTGACCGAGCAGTACTGGGTACTGAGCGACGAATACAACGACGTGCTGGCGACGACCACGCAGGCCGTTCGCCCCTGGGATGCGTGGAATCGTCCCGTCACGGCCCCGGCAATCTGGACCAGGCAGTGGGGCAAGGGCCGAATCTTCGTCTCGGCTCCCGGGCACCGACTCGAGGTACTCGATAACCCGAATGTGCGCACGATCGTGGAGAGAGGCTTGCTATGGGCAGCGCGTTGAATATCGGAATCATCGGGGTAGGCACTATCAGCGCCCAGTACTTCGCCGAGTTTCCCCGCCTGAAAGGATTGCACGTCGTGGCTGTCGCAGACATCAACGAGGCTCGCGCGGCCGAAGTGGCAGCGGAGCACGACGTCGATGTGCTCACCGTCGATGCGCTTCTCGCCGATCCGCGCATCGACGCGGTGCTGAACCTCACCATCCCCGTGGCGCACGTCGATATCGCAATGCGCGCGCTCCGGGCAGGCAAGCATGTGTACGGGGAGAAGCCTCTCGCGCTTGACCCCGATGAGGCGGCGCCGATGCTCGAATTCGCGCGCGAGCATGGGTTGCGGGTGGGCAGCGCACCGGACACCGTGCTCGGCACCGGCGTGCAGACAGCGCGCGCTCTGTTGGATTCCGGATCCGTCGGTGATCCCGTTGCCGCAGCAGTGCACTGGAGCTCACCGGGTCACGAACTGTGGCATCCGGCGCCCCAGTTCTACTACCAGCCCGGTGGTGGGCCTCTCTTCGACATGGCACCGTATTACCTCACGACCCTTGTCACGCTGTTGGGGCCGGTGATTCGTGTGTCCGGCGTTGCGACGCGGTCGAACAGGGAGCGCTCTATCGCCACCGGAGACGAGGCGGGCAGCAGCGTTCCGGTGAACGTCGAAACGCATGTCAGCGCGATTCTCGAACACACGAACGGGGTGACATCCACCCTGACCGTCAGCTTCGAAGTGTGGGCCTCACGCGCTCCGCTCTTCGAGATCTATGGAACGAAAGGCACGATCGCGGTTCCCGATCCCAACCGGTTCTCCGACCAGGTAGAGGTCTGGACAGTGGACACGCCGGAGTGGACAAAGATGCCGATCTCCGCGGGCTACGCGGATGCCGGACGCGGTGTTGGACTGGCGGATTTGGCGCACGCGATCGAGACTGGTCGCCCGCACCGAGCGTCGGCGGAACTGGCGTTCCACGTGCTCGAAATTATGGATGCGGTGCTTCGTGCAGCCAGCGAGCACCGGGTGGTTGAACTCACCAGCACCGTCGCGCGCCCCGAGCCCGTGCCGTTCGGGGCAACGCCGAGCACGTGGTGAGTCCAGGGTGGCGCGGATGACGACGCCGCAGTCAGCGGCGCGCGGCGTACTGCTCGCGGATGACGGCACGGGTGTCGTGAGGCGGGCGCGCTGAGAATTCGAGCGGCCAGTCCGGCCGCGCGTTGCTGAGCGCCCAGGCGGCTTGCACCGCGGCACCGAACGCGACGTACTCTGCCGGGGACGGCACCTCCACCGGGATGTCGAACACCTGGCCGGCGATCGCGGCGACTGCCTCGTTCTGCGCTGCGCCACCGATGAGCAAAATGCGTTTTGCCTCGACGCCCTGAGCGCGGATAGCGTCGAGTCCGTCGGCGAGCCCGCACAGCATCCCCTCGATGGCGGCCCGTGCGAGGTTCGCCCTGTTGGCGGATGCGAGGGTGAGGCCGAAAAGGGTCGCCGTCGCGTCGGGCAGGTTCGGGGTTCGCTCCCCCTCGAAATAGGGTTGCAGCACCGCGCCGTCCGCGCCGGGTTGCGCTTCGAGGGCGAGCCTGCCGAGTTCCGCGTGATCGACACCGAGCAGCTGAGCGACGGAGTCGAGCACGCGCGCGGCGTTCAGGGTCGCGACGAGCGGGAGGAAGGCGCCGCTCGCATCCGCGAATCCAGCCACCGTGCCTGAGGCGTCGGAGGTGACGGTTTCGGTGACGGCGAAGACGGTGCCGCTCGTGCCGATCGACACGACGACGTCACCGCTGTGAGCGCCAAGCCCAAGCCCGGCAGCAGCGTTGTCGCCGGCTCCGACACCGATCACGAGCGCTCCAGCGGTTCGCGACTCGTTTGGCGCGAGGACCATCGGCAGAACGATGCCGCTCGCGTCCCGCCGAAGGGCGAGGGACAGAAGGGCACGGTCGTATTCGTTCGATCTTGAATCGAAATAGCCCGTACCGCTCGCATCGGAACGATCCGTGATGAGCTCGGTGAGTACCGGGTTATCGGGGCCGAATCCGCGCAACCGCCAGGTAAGCCAGTCGTGGGGGAGCGCCACCGCGGCGACCAGAGCCGCGTTCTGGGGTTCGGCATCGGCGAGCCAGCGCAGCTTCGTGATTGTGAACGACGCCACCGGCACGGACCCGGTGCGCTCCGCGAACGAGGCGGCACCGACCTCGGTGACGAGCGCGGTGGCGGCGGCGGCGGAACGTGTGTCGTTCCAGAGCAGTGCCGGGCGGATCACGCGGCCCGCGGCATCCAGCACCACCATTCCGTGCTGCTGCCCGCCAAGGGAGATCGCGGCCACATCATCGAGTCCACCCGCGTCGGCGATCGCGCGACGAAGTGCCTCCCACCACTGTTCCGGTTCGATCTCTGTTCCGACCGGGTGCGAGGCGCGCCCGGTGCGCACGACAGCGCCTGTGTCGACGTCACAGATCACGATCTTGCAACTCTGGGTGGATGAATCGACCCCGGCGACGAGCGTCATCGGTTCTCCCTCTTCTGGTCACAACTCCGGCAATTTTTCGGGCGGATGTCCCCGCTCCCCGTCAGCGATGCGATCAGCTACCCGTGTGAGCCATTGTGCCGGAGTTCCGCGGGCTTCTCAGCGCGCGCCGAGCAGATGTTCGAGGGCGAGCTGGTTGAGGCGCACGAAGCCGAAGCCCTTTCCGCCGAAGTAGGAATCGGTGTCGAAGTCCTCGTACGCGCTGCGGTCGGCGAGCAGGTCGTCGTAGCTCTCGTCGGCATTCAGGGTTGGCTCGTTAATCTGCGCGACGCGGGACGCCGCGAGGGCCGCCTGCACCTCCGGGTCGGCCCGGAAGGCAGCCGCCCGCTCCTTGAGCAGCAGGTAGGTGCGCATGTTCGCAGCAGCAGAGTCCCAGACACCGGTGATGTCTTCGGTGCGCGAGGGCTTGTAGTCGAAGTGCCGCGGCCCGTCGTAAGACGGTCCGCCGTGTGCTCCACCGTTCTCGAGCAGGTCGACGAGCGCGAACGCATTAGCGAGGTCGCCGTGACCGAACACGAGGTCCTGGTCGTACTTGATGCCCTTCTGCCCGTTCAGGTCGATGTGGAAAAGCTTGCCCTGGTAGAGCGCCTGCGCGATGCCGGAGGTGAAGTTGAGTCCGGCCATCTGCTCGTGCCCGACCTCCGGATTCACGCCGAAGAGCTCCGGCTTTTCGAGGGTTTCGATGAACGCCATCGCGTGCCCGACAGTGGGCAGCAGGATGTCACCACGCGGCTCGTTCGGCTTTGGCTCGATAGCGAAGCGGATGTCATAGCCCTTGTCGGTAACGTACTGGGCGAACAGGTTCACCGCTTCTCGGTAGCGCTCGAGGGCCCCGCGGATGTCCTTGGCTGAGTCGTATTCCGCTCCCTCGCGTCCACCCCACATCACGAAGGTCTTGGCGCCGAGCTCGACGCCGAGTTCCAACTGGCGCATGGCCTTGCGCATCGCGAAACGGCGCACACCGCGGTCGTTCGAGGTGAAGCCGCCGTCCTTGAAAACGGGTGCGCTGAACAGGTTTGTGGTCACCATCGGGATGATGAGTCCCGTGTCCGCGAGCGCCTGCTTGAGCCGGTCGATCTGCTTTTGGCGGTCCGCGTCGCTCGATCCGAAGGCGAACAGGTCGTCGTCATGGAAGGTGAGACCGTAGGCGCCGAGTTCGGCGAGGCGGGTGACCGCCTCGACAACGTCTAGGGGCGGCCGGGTTGGGCCGCCGAAGGGATCCGTTCCGTTATAGCCGACGGTCCAGAGGCCGAAGGAGAATTTGTCGTCGCGGGTGGGCTCTGCAGCCATGGTGGACCTGTCTTTCGGTTGGGTGTGCGGAACGAGACGGAAGCGGCAGTTACCGCGAATTCTTTCGGGCGGCGAACCGCTGCTGCAGCAGCACCGCCACGACGATGATCACGCCTTTGGCCAGAGCCTGGACGGAGGTTGACAGATTGTTCTGAGTGAAGACGTTCGTGAGCGTCGCGAAGATCAACACCCCGAAAACGGTGCCGGTGATCGTTCCCCGGCCACCGACGAGGAGAGTTCCACCCACGACCACCGCGGCGATCGCGTCGAGTTCGTACAGGGTGCCGTGGGTGGATGTACCGGCGGTCGTGCGACCGAGCATCATTATCGCCGCGATACCCGCAGTGAGTCCGGCGAGTGCGTAGAGCGCGACGATGTGCTTCTTTACGCCGATCCCCGCGAGGCGCGAGGCTTCACGGTTGCCGCCAATGGCGATAGTCCGTCGCCCGAACGTCGTGCGGTTGAGGAGAATCCACCCCGCGACCGCCACGAGCAGGAAGATCCAGATGAGCACGGGTACACCGAGGAGGTTCGCACGGAATACGTCAAGGAAGCCCTGTACCCGCACGATCTGCGTCGTGCGATTGGACAGGATCTCGGCGAGCCCCCGCGCGCCGACGAGCATCGCCAGGGTGGCCATGAAGGCAACGACATTCCCGTAGGCAATGACGACCCCGTTGATTACCCCCGCCACAGTCCCGACGACGAGGGCAATGAGCACCATCACGAGCCAATTCGTCTGCTCCGCGAACAGTTGAACGGAGGGAAGAGTCGCAACGACCGTCGCAAGTCCCAGCACTGATCCGACCGAAAGGTCGATTCCCCCCGCAATGATCACGAATGTCACACCGATGGACAGCACTCCGGTGATCGAGGCGAAGCGAACGATGGTGAGCACATTATCGATACTGGTGAATCGATCACCCGCCGTGATCGTGCCGACCGCGAACAGCGCAGCGAGCGCGATGACCAGTCCGAGGTTGCGACCGACCGAACCACCGAGCACCCTGCCGGCGAAGGACTGTCGGTTCGAGCCATGGCCGGGGCCGATCAGCGGTGGATGAGACAGCTCCTGTGCGCTCACGCGGCATTTCCCTTCATTACGAGGTCAAGCACTTCTTGTTCGTCGATGGATCCGGAATCACGGCTGTCGATAACTCGCCCGTCCCCGATCACGAGTACCCGGTCGGCCAGGCCGAGCACTTCCTCGATCTCGCTCGAGACGATCACAATCGCGGTCCCTGCGGCGGCAAGTGAGCGGATCAGGGTGTAGATCTCCGCTCGAGCTCCCACATCCACTCCCCGAGTCGGTTCATCAAGCAACAGGACAGAGGTCCCGTGCACCAGCCACCGCGCCAGCATGACCTTTTGTTGGTTCCCTCCGGACAGGGTTCCGGCTGGCTGGTCGGGGTTAGCGGGACGAAGGTCGAGAGAGTCGAGCTGCGAGCGTGCCGCGGATCGCTCCGCGCGCTCGTTGAGAAAGGACAACCGTGCGAACCGGACGAAACTCGAAAGCGTCACGTTTCGAAACACCGCCTGATCGAGGAGAAGGCCCTGGCTTTTCCGTTCCTCCGGTGAAAGGCCGAGTCCATGAGAGACCGCATGTCCGACAGAACCCGGTCGCAGTCGGACCCCACCTGCGGTGACCGAACCCGAAGTCGAAGTGCGCGCGCCGTAGATCGTTTCCAGGATCTCCGAGCGACCGGAACCGACGAGTCCGGCGAGCCCGACGATTTCTCCGGCCCGCACGGTAAAACTGACATCCTCGAATACCCCGTCGGCGCCAAGATGTTCGACCACGAGCAGCTCGGCCGCATCCGCCGCAATCGTCGCAGCGGCAGGGAACACGTTCTCGATAGTCCTGCCCGTCATGAGGCGGATCAGGTCAGATGTTTCGGTTCCGGCCACCGGAAGCCCGACCGCCATGCTTCGGCCATCTTTGATCACCGTGATTCGATCTCCGATTTCGCGGATTTCGGCGAGCCGATGGCTGATGTAGACAACGGCGATCCCGACGGAGGTCAGCTCACGGACAACCCTGAAGAGGTTCTTCACCTCTTCCGAGTCGAGTACGGCGGACGGTTCGTCCATGATGATGAGCTTGATATTGTGCGAGAGCGCCCTCGCCATACTCACGATCTGCTTGTTTGCGGACGAGAGCGAACCCACCTCCTGGTTGGGGGAGATGGATTCATGACCGAGCTGCGCGAGTAGTTCCCGAGCTTTCCTGTTTGCCTGCCTCGTGCGCAACAGGCCGAGGGTGTGCATCTCGTGTCCGAGGAAAATGTTCTCCGCGACAGAGAGGCCGTCGACGACATCCAGCTCCTGGTACATCGTGGCGATGCCAAGGTCGATTGCGGCAACCGGGTCGCTGATCGTGACCTCGGAGCCCTCCCAGAAGATCGTGCCGGCGTCGGGGCGGTGCACTCCGGCGAGCGTCTTGATCAACGTGGACTTTCCGGCGCCATTCTGCCCGAGAACGCAATGCACCTCACCGGG
Organism: Glaciihabitans sp. GrIS 2.15; assembly: GCF_035984695.1. Classification (NCBI taxonomy): domain Bacteria; kingdom Bacillati; phylum Actinomycetota; class Actinomycetes; order Micrococcales; family Microbacteriaceae; genus Glaciihabitans; species Glaciihabitans sp. GrIS 2.15. Next base: position 147,053 of record NZ_JAXCHU010000005.1, on the reverse strand, counting down.
CAGGATCTCGAGGTCGACGCCGTCGAGAACGCGCACGCCGGCGAAACTTTTTGTCATCCCGCGCACCGCCAGCAGCGCTTTTTGGTCCTCTTTGATCATCTCGGCAACATAACAGAACTCGAGTGCTCCCCGCCAGAATATTCTAGGAAAAGCACTCGATCATTGATTTTTGGGACACGCTATCCATCTTCTGCACAAAGACATGGTTCAAAAAAAACGAGACACGGCGGTAAACCTCTGTTATGTTGCGACAAACGTCAATGAGGACACCATGGATCACGCGGCCCCACACAGGCAAACGCCGCGCACCATTTCTTCCGCGTTGGCGAACAGTCCGAACACCACGCACACGGAGGAACACATGCTTGCGAAAACCATGGCCCGAAAAAGGATGCTCGTCCTGGCCGGCGCATCAGTCACTCTTGCCGGTCTTCTCGCCGGCTGCACAGCAGGGACAGCCGATACCAGCGGAGGAAACAACGACAGCAACACCGTCTCGGGCAACAAAGCCTCGGGCAAGTCGATCACCATCGGATTCTCCGGGCCTGCGGCCGATCACGGGTGGCTCGGAGCCATCAACTCATCCGCGATCGCCGAAGCGAAGAAGTACAAGGACGTCACACTCAAAGTCGCGGAAGGAACCAACGACGCCAACCTGCAGATCAGTCAGGTTGAGTCCTTCATCAACGACAAAGTAGACGCGATCGTTCTATTGCCGACGGACGGTGCCGCCCTCACCCAGGTGGCGATCCAGGCCATGCAGGCAGGAATCCCCGTGATCAATGTGGATCGCGAGTTCTCGAGCACCTTCGCCGCTCGGGTCACCGTGCTTGGCGACAACTACGGCATGGGGGTCAGTGCGGGCACCTACATCTGCGGTGCGCTCAAAGGCAAGAAGAACGCGATCGTCGCGGAGATCGCGGGAATCGACTCGCTGCCGCTCACTCAGGACCGTAGCAAGGGCTTCGCCGCCGCACTCAACGATTGTGGCCTCAAGGTGAACAACCGCGTGGCGGCAGACTTCACCGTCCAGGGTGGAGAGGCGGCGGCATCCCAGTTGCTCGCTGCCGCTCCGAAGATCGATGCCATCTGGAATCATGACGACGACCAGGGCGTCGGAGTGCTTGCGGCCATCGCCGCTGCCAACCGCAAGGAATTCATTATGGTCGGAGGTGCGGGTTCGGCGAACGTGATGAGGTCGATCAAGGCCGACAATTCGGTGCTCAAGGCCACGGTGATCTATCCGCATACCCAAGCGGCGGACGGCATCCGTCTGGCACGGCTCGTCGTTCAAAGCAAAGCGCTCAGTGACCTGGTCGAGAACGAGGTTCCCCGCTTGGTGCGGCTGAACGCCCCGGTCGTGACGAAGGCGAATGTAGATAAGTACATCACTTCTGCGTTCGAGTCCTAACCGACAACCCGGGCGCCGGCCCGAAATGCGCCGGCGCCCTTTATCCCAGCGAAAGAGTGACAATGCCAGAGTTCTCCCGCCCGCTTCGAGTGGCCATGATCGGCCACGGATTCATGGGTGCCGCGCACTCCCAGGGCTGGCGCGTCGCACCCCGCGTCTTCGATCTCGCCAGCAGCCCGGTCATGCAGGTCATCGTGGGTCGCAACTCACCTGCGGTGGCTGCGGCCGCCGCGAAGTGGGGGTGGGCCGAACACTCCGTGGATTGGCGCGACGTGGTCGAACGCGACGATATCGACGTGGTCGACATCGTCACGCCCGGAAACTCGCATGCCGAAATCGCTGTCGCCGCGCTCGCCGCCGGTAAACGCGTCCTGTGCGAAAAACCGCTGGCCAACTCCGTCGAGGAAGCCATAGTGATGGCCGACGCGTCTCGGTGCGCGGCCGAGCGCGGCATCTTCTCGATGGTCGGATTCACCTATCGTCGGGTACCGGCGATAGCGTTCGCCCGAGAACTAGTGCGCGAGGGGAAGCTCGGCGACCTGCGACAGGTCCGCGCCGAATATCTGCAGGACTGGCTCGTCGACCCCGAGGCGCCACTCACCTGGCGGATGAAGAAGGAATTCGCCGGTTCTGGCGCTCTCGGCGACATCGGTGCGCACGCAATCGATCTCGCCCAGTTCGTCACTGGGGACCCGATTGAGGCTGTTTCTGGAATCCTCAGGACCTTTGTCTCCGAGCGCCCGGTGCTCGAAGCTCCACACGGTCTGTCCGGGACGGCCTCGGGACAGCGCGGAGAAGTGACCGTCGACGACCTCGCGCTGTTCACCGGGCGATTTCGCTCAGGCGCTCTCGGGTCCTTCGAAGCGAGCCGCATGCGCACCGGTCGCAAGAACGCTCTTCGCCTCGAGATCTCCGGCTCTCTCGGCTCGATCTCCTTTGATCTCGAGCGGCAGAACTCGCTCCAGTTCTATGACGCGACGGCGCGGTCGACCACACGCGGATTCACCGAGATTCTCGTGACCGAGCCCGGGCATCCGTATCTCTCCGGTTGGTGGCCCGCCGGACACATGCTCGGCTACGACCACAGCTTCTCAAACCAGGTATTCGACTTCGTCTCGGCGATCGACGCCGGGAAGCAACCGCGACCCTCGTTCGACGAGGGGCTGCAGGTGCAGCGCGTGCTCGCTGCTGTCGACGAGAGCTCGGACAGCGGCAGCGCATGGATCAGCACGATTCCCGTGCCGGCTTTTGCTTGACCAACCAGCCCACCAAGAATCAGCGCACACGCAAGGAGATGGCACATGACCCGACCGATAACCCTCTTCACCGGCCAATGGGCGGATCTACCGTTCGAGGAAGTTGCGAGACTCGCCTCGAGCTGGGGTTACGACGGACTCGAGATCGCCTGTTGGGGCGACCATTTGGACCCGTGGCGCTGGGACGATGAGGAGTATGTTGCGGGCAAGTTGGCGATTCTCGACAGGTACAACCTCAAGGTCTGGGCGATCTCGAACCATCTGAAGGGGCAGGCCGTCTGTGATGATCCGATTGACCAGCGGCATCGCGCCATCCTTCCCGATGTCGTCTGGGGCGATGGAACACCGGAAGGTGTGCGACGGCGCGCCGCCGAGGAGATGAAACACACCGCCCGACTGGCGGCGAAGCTCGGAGTGAAGACGGTGATCGGTTTCACCGGCTCGTCCATTTGGAAATACGTCGCGATGTTCCCCCCGGTTTCACAAGGCGCGATCGATGCCGGCTACCAGGATTTCGCCGACCGGTGGAATCCCATCCTCGATGTATACGACGAGGTGGGAGTGCGATTCGCCCATGAGGTCCATCCGAGCGAAATCGCGTTCGACTACTGGACCACCGTGCGTACCCTTGAGGCCATCGGCCACCGCGAGGCATTCGGTCTCAACTGGGATCCGAGTCACTTTATCTGGCAGGATCTCGACCCGGTGAGCTTCCTCTGGGACTTTAAGGACCGCATTTATCATGTGGACTGCAAAGATACGAGAAAGCGGATGTCCAACGGCCGCAACAGTCGGCTCGGTTCGCTTCTGGCCTGGGCCGATCCTCGCCGAGGCTGGGATTTCATTTCGACCGGTCACGGGGATGTACCGTGGGAAGACAGTTTCCGCATGCTCAACACAATCGGGTACGCGGGCCCCGTCTCGATCGAGTGGGAGGACGCCGGAATGGACCGCCTAATTGGTGCACCCGAAGCGCTCGAATTCGTGAGAAGACTCAACTTCGACCAGCCGGATGCTGCATTCGACGCGGCGTTCAGCGCCCGCTGAATGACGCGGTTTGATCCGCCGCGGAATGAGCGCGGGAATAGCAACGACGACGTGCGGCGACACAACCTGTCGGTGGTGCTTGGTCTGGTACACCGACAACGGAACCTCTCTCGAGCTCAGCTCACCCGCCAGACCGGACTCAACCGCTCGACCGTCGCCGCTCTGGTGGGCGAGCTTGTCGAGCGCGAGCTGGTCGTCGAAACTGAGCCCGACGCGACCAACAGCCGGGGGCGACCGAGTCCGATCGTTCGGCCGAATCCGCTCGTCGTCGCAATCTCCATCAACCCTGAGATCGATGCGATCTCGATCGGTGTAGTCAGTCTCGGCGGGACGGTCATCAAGAAGATCCGATACGTCACGGAACATTCGCCCTCCGTCGGCGAGGCGGTGAATATCAGTGCGGTGGTGATCGAGGCGATGAGATCGGAACTCGACTCCCGCTACCGCACGGTCGGGATCGGTGTCGCCGTACCCGGCCAGGTGAGAGCCTCGGACGGGCTGGTGCGGATGGCCCCCCACCTCGCCTGGCAGGACGAGCCATTCGGTCGTCTCCTCGAGGACGCGACCGGGTTCGACGTCGTGGCTGACAACGACGCCCACCTCGGTGCCATGGCCGAGAGCACCTTTGGTGCCGGACGTGGTCTCTCCGATGTGATCTACGTGAACGGCGGAGCGAGCGGCATCGGCGGCGGAATTATTGCGGGCGGCGTGCCTCTCGGCGGGGTCGACGGGTATGCCGGTGAGATCGGGCACACTCTCGTCAACAGCGACGGTATCGCCTGTCAGTGCGGGGCGATGGGGTGCCTGGAGACCGAAGTGCGCCGCGAGAACCTACTTTCCGTCCTCAAGCTCGATAATGCCGACCCGGATGAACTGGAATCCGCCCTGTTGGCCTCCTCGTCTCCCTCCGTGATCGCAGAGGTGCATCGCCAGCTTGATTTCCTCGCCATCGCACTGCGCAACTCCATCAACATGCTCAACCCGCAGCTCGTTATCGTCGGTGGCTTTCTCGCCTCCATCTATGCCGCCGCACCCCATTATCTCGAGGCGCTGCTCGCAAAGCAGCCGCTACTCGCCTCCCGCGACGGCGTGCGGGTCACCCGCACTGAACTCGGATCCGACCTTCTCATCATTGGAGCGGGTGAACTCGCCTTCGAGGCGATCCTCGCCGATCCCGGTGCGTTCTCCTTCGCCCCCGTCTCGGTACCGGCGATCGTGGAATAGCCCGGCCGCTTTGTCGTTAGGCTTATTTGAGATCTCCGCAATCGATGGAAGTCATCCCCCCTCTTCGCCATTCCCGTGGCACTCCGCTGTTCCCGCCTGCCCAGGAAGTATTCCTCAGTGACCACGACACTCCACCCTGGAGACTCGCTTTCCCGGCGCCAGCGCCTCGTCTACGTGCTCGTGCTTGGTGCGCTTACGGCTCTCGGCCCGTTCACGATTGACCTCTATTTGCCGGCGTTCCCGGCGCTGCAGCGGGATCTGGGGGTGACCCCGGCGATCATCCAGCTCACTCTCACCGCCACGACCATCGGGTTCGGTGTCGGCCAGCTGTTGGTCGGTCCGTGGAGTGACAAGGTGGGACGGCGTATCCCGCTCATCGTTGCGAGCTCCGTGCATGTGGTCGCGAGCCTCGGGGTCGTGCTGTCACCGGATGTCGTCTGGCTCGGTCTCTTCCGAGTGATGCAGGGAATGGGTGCCGCGGCCGGGGGAGTCGTTGCGATGGCCCTTGTGCGCGATCTTTTCGGTGGAGTTCCCCTGGTGCGGATGCTGTCGAGACTCGCGCTCGTGAGTGGTCTCGCCCCCATCCTCGCGCCCGTCATCGGCTCCCAACTTCTGAGATTCGTTGACTGGCGCGGAATCTTCGTGTTCCTTACTGTCTACGGGGTGCTTGTAGTGCTCGCCGCGGTGTTTTTCATCGTGGAAACGCGCCCCCCGGCCCGCCGCGCCGATTCGGGGCACAGCACCGCTCGCGAACGGTACGGAGCAATCTTCAGGGACCGTATCTTCGTGGGGGTGTCCATCATCGGAGCGATGAGTTTCTCCGGATTATTCGCCTACCTGTCGTCATCGTCGTTCCTCTTTCAGGAGGTCTACGGACTCAACGCCCAGGAGTTCGGACTGCTCTTCGCCATCAATTCGCTCGGTGTCGTCGCCGGGGTGCAGGTGAGTTCGAGACTCGCCCGCCGGATCGGGCCGCAATGGATCCTCGCGTGCTCGACCGCGGTGCTGCTCGTCTCGTCGCTCACTATCGTGTTGCTCGACGCCTTACATGTGGGCCTTCTCGGCATCCTGATTCCGCTCTGGTTCTTTATCGCGGCCTGCGGCTTCGGCTTTCCACTCGTACAGGTGCTCGGACTGGTGAACCATGCCGGCGAGGCCGGGACCGCTGCATCCGTTCTCGGCGCCGTGAACTTCGGCCTCGCCGGCCTCATCTCGCCGATCGTCGGCCTGTTCGGTATCCATAACGCGGTACCAATGGGCACCGTGATGGCGGCCACGGCCACCGTGTCGGTGTTCGCGCTGTGGTTCGTGGTTCGGCCTCGCACGGTACCCGCACTCGGACACTGATCCCGGTGTTGGGGTATGGATCCGACACCCTTGTACTCTCGCGTCAGGCGGCGCATTCTTCCTCGGTCTGGCGGGGCTGGGCGGGCTGAGAGATGTCGAGCACGATTCACGATGTGCGATGCACGATGCACGATGTCTGGTGTCTTTGGCTGCGTCGGCCAAGGAGGGCTATCGACCACGCTGGGTCGGGTGTCTTCATGGGCTGAATCTTGGCGGCATACTGTCGACACCGCCGCCCTGACTCCTTCAGTGGTGGCCTTGAACCGCCGACGCCGGCGCCTTCGACCGCGGCACCGCGGACCTGACTCCGCCAGCGGTGGCCTTGACCTGCCGACGCCGAAGGAGGGAAAACTGCAACTTCAGCGGAAATCTCCCTCCATCGGGTGCGGATCGGCCGAAACTCCCTCCCGCGTGGAGGCCCGAGGGTGCGCGCGGAGGGCCGACGCCGAGGGCGACAGCGGAACGCCGACCCCGACGCCGACGCCGACGCCGACGACGACGACGTAAGACGGTCGGTCGGCGACTCCCTGAGAAACGCCGCCGACAACTCGCGGCCCGCCGTACCCAACCGCGAACGGCCTCGACGGCGGGGCTGGCCTGTGCAAACACTGGGCCGCACATTCCGCACCGAACGACTCTGGGTACTGTTGGCGCGTGACCGCGCACCCACTGAAGAAGAACAACGACGCGAGCTCGCCCGCCGCACGGCAAGCTGCCCGCATCAGTCGACGCTGGCCGCTGGTGAGCGGCGGGATGGGCATCTTGCTGGTCGCTGCGCTCGGGGCGATCATCGCCTACCGGGAAAACAACCTTCCATTCTCCTTCGACCTCGCCTTCCTCGGGGAGCTTGTGGAGCACAGGTCTGCGTTCTGGAACGTCCCGGCACTGCTGATGAACAACATCGGCGGTGGCATCATCGGTACCTTCGTCGTGCCCCTCGCGATCATCCTGATCCTTCTGGTGTTGCGGATGAAGTGGGCGGCCCTGTACTTCGCAATCGCCACGATCGTGAGTGCGGGTCTCGTGCAGCTGCTCAAAAATCTCTATGAGCGGCCGCGCCCGCACGACATCCTGGTCGCCTCGGACCCTGGCTCGTTCCCGTCCGGGCACACGGCAAACGCCGCCACGATGGCGGTCGTGCTGTCCCTGGTGCTCCGTCGGGTCTGGGTCTGGGCCGCCGGGGTGCTCTACACGATCATCATGCTGCTCAGCCGCACCTATCTCGGCGCCCACTGGCTGAGTGACACGATTGGTGGACTCGTACTCGGCAGTGTGGTGGCGGTAATCGTGTGGGCGCCGCTCGCTCATCGCGTAATGACGGAACGGGAGAGACACAGGGGTTCTGTGCGACCGCACGAGGCTGGGCACCCCATCAACCGCTAGCTTTGGACCATGAGAATCCTCCTGGTCGGCGCCGGCGGCGTCGGCAATGCGATTGCCAAGATCGCCGCCCGTCGCACCTTCTTCGAGACCATGGTCGTGTGCGACTACGATCTCGCACGGGCCGAGGCGACGATCGCCTGGATCGAAGCGAAGCACGGTGAACAGGGGTCACGGTTCATCGCGGCGCGAATCGACGCCTCCGATCCGGATGACGTGACCGCCGTCGCGAAAGCCCACGGCGTCACCCATGTGATGAACGCCGTCGAGCCCAAGTTTGTGCCAACGATCTTCGCCGGCGCGCTCGCCGCCGGAGCGGACTACCTCGACATGGCGATGAGCCTGTCGGAGCCGCATCCGTCCGATCCCTATTCGGAGACCGGGGTGAAGCTCGGCGACGACCAATTCGCCCAGGCACCCGACTGGGAGACGGCCGGCCGCCTCGCACTTGTGGGAATGGGCGTCGAGCCCGGGCTGAGCGATGTGTTCGCCCGCTATGCCGCCGACAATCTGTTCAGCGAGATCGACGAGCTCGGCGTGCGCGATGGCGCGAACCTCGTGGTGCGCGATGATCTCGGCAATGAGATTTTCGCGCCGTCGTTCAGTATCTGGACCACCATCGAGGAGTGCCTCAACCCGCCGGTGATCTGGGAGAAGGACCGCGGTTGGTACACGACGGAGCCGTTCAGCGAGCCAGAGGTCTTCGACTTCCCCGGCGGTATTGGCCCGGTCGAATGCGTCAACGTCGAGCACGAAGAGGTACTGCTGATGCCGCGCTGGGTGGATGCCAAGCGCGCAACCTTCAAGTACGGCCTTGGAAACGAGTTCATCGGCATCCTCAAGACGCTCCATCAGCTCGGACTTGACAAGACCGTGCCCGTGCGGGTGCGGTCCGCGAACGGTCCGGTAGAGGTGGCGCCTCGCGATGTGGTCGCGGCGGGGCTTCCGGATCCTGCAACACTCGGACCGCGGATGAGCGGCAAGACCTGCGCGGGGCTCTGGGTGACCGGGCTCGGGCTGGACGGCACGCCGAAAGCGGTCTATCTCTATCACGTGGCCGACAACGAGTGGACGATGGCCGAGTACGAGGCGCAGTGCGTGGTCTGGCAGACCGCCCTCAATCCGGTGATCGCACTCGAACTGCTCTCGACGGGCGTCTGGGCTGGCACCGGCGTGCTGGGTCCGGAAGCGTTCGACGCGCAGCTGTTCCTCGATCTGATGGCCCGCCCCGAAGCCGATGGCGGCTACGGCCAGTCGTGGGGCCTCGAGGATCGCACGCCCGTTTCGTAAAGACCGACGCGGACAATTCTGGTGGTCGAACTCGATCGCTTTGCAGTTCCGCCAGTGCGCCCTTTCGAGACCTCGTTTGGTCGCCGGAATGGATGCCCGGTTCCAGGGTGCGGGGAACAGCGTGCGCTGGAAGGTAGGCGCAGCGCGCGCCGACCGGTCGAGGTGCTGGCGAGCTCTGAAGTGAAACTAGGCTGGCGATATGTCGGATGCCGCTGCCCTCGTCGAAGCTGCTAAGAAGGCCCTGGCGGATGCCGAAGCGGCTCTCGCGGCAGAGAAGGCTGCGCTGGCTTCGGTGCCGGGTTCGAGGACCTCGACCGCCCGGAGTTCACAAGCTGCCCCCCTCGACGCCGACGCCGTCGAGGTGATTCGCTCCGGCTACGATTTCGGCGGAACCGTGCTCGAAATCGGGGCGCTCGTCAACGGTGACGCCCAGCCCGGAGTGCAGGTGCGCATCCCGATCGCCATGCTCAACCGGCATGGCCTGGTCGCCGGCGCCACGGGAACAGGCAAGACCCGCACGCTTCAGGTGCTTGCAGAGCAACTTTCTGCCTGCGGCGTGCCGGTTTTCGCGGCCGATATCAAGGGTGACCTCTCCGGCGTGGTAACGGCGGGCATCGAAAACGCCAAGCTCAGCGAACGCACCGATCGCATCGGTCAGCACTGGACCGGCGCGTCTTTCCCCACGGAGTACTTCGCGCTCGGCGGGGTGGGCCGGGGTGTGCCGGTGCGGGCGACCGTGTCGGGTTTCGGCCCGCTCTTGCTGTCAAAAGTTCTCGGCCTCAATGGCACGCAGGAGTCCTCGCTCGGACTCGTATTCCACTACGCGGCCAAGGCCGGACTCCCGCTCGTTGACCTCTCCGACCTGCGCACCGTGCTCAGCTACCTCACGAGCGCCGAGGGTAAGGGGGAGCTCACCGGCCTCGGCGGACTTTCGAGTGCCACAGTGGGGGTGATCCTGCGCGAGCTGATCACGTTCGCCGATCAAGGCGCCGATGTGTTTTTCGGTGAGCCCGAGATCGACACCGCTGATTTCCTGCGCATCCACCCGGATGGCCGCGGCATGATCAGCCTGCTCGAAGTGCCAGGCGTACAGGACAAGCCCGAGCTCTACTCCACCTTTCTCATGTGGCTGCTCGCCGACCTCTTCAACGACCTTCCGGAGGTCGGTGACCTCGACAAGCCGAAACTGGTGTTCTTCTTCGATGAGGCACACCTGCTATTCAAGAACGCGTCGAAGGACTTCCTCGACTCGATCACGCAGACGGTGCGTCTCATTCGCTCGAAGGGAGTCGGGATCATCTTCGTGACTCAGACGCCCAAAGACGTGCCAGGTGACGTGCTTGCCCAACTCGGCTCGCGCATCCAGCACCAGTTGCGGGCCTTCACCCCCGACGACGCGAAGGCGCTCAAGGCAACTGTGTCCACCTACCCGAAGTCCGACTACGACCTCGGCAGCGTACTCACGACACTCGCCATCGGCGAAGCCATCGTCACAGTGATGGGTGAGACGGGCGCACCGACTCCCGTGGCCTGGACGCGGCTCCGCGCCCCCCAGGGCTGCATGTCGCCGAGCACCCCGGAGCTGGTCGAGGCGACGATAGCGTCATCCGATCTGCTGCCAAAGTACGGCACAGTCATTGACAAGGAATCGGCTACAGAGATGCTCGGCCGCAAGCTCGAGACGGCGGCGGCGAGTGCGGCCGCCGCGGCTACTCGCGCAGAGCAGGTGGCGGCGGCCTCCCACCAGCAGGCTGACTACGAGCGGATGCTGCGCGCGGCCAAGAAGTCGCAGCCGCGCTCCTCGAGCGGGTCCACTCGCCGAGCGCCAAGCGCGCGAGCCGAGCAGAACCCGATCACCGATTTTCTGGGGTCATCCGCCGGGAAATCCGTGATGAGTGCCGTCGTGAGAGGCATCTTCGGCACACTACGGCGACGCTAGGACTCCGCGTCGTGCGCGGCGAGCGACGTGAGTCTTTCTAGCCGGCCACGGGCAGGCCGAGGAGCCTCATTAGTCCGAGTACGAGCCCAATGCAGGCGAGGCCGATCACTACGACGATGGTGACTCCGAGTCCACGTCGGTTTTCAAACCAGTAGGCGCTGCCGGAATACTGCTCGAAAAACTGTCGAGGGGTCAGGGCATCCACCGGCTCCTCGAGCGGGGAACCGATGGCGGCGGCGGCGGCGCGCATCGTCTCCTCTGTCCAGAAGATACCTCGCATTCGCAGAATTCTTTCGCTGCGGTCATTGCGAACGATCAGTTGGGGGAGCGTTTCGCTCGACGAGGTGCTGAAGGTGTGCGTAAGCACCACGGAACTCACCGCCGAAATCGGCGTGCTGGCCGGGCGGCTGAAAAATCCACGCTCGGTAATTTGGGTGGACGAGATCACCACGTACGTGGTGCGAAACAAGTGCAGCCCGACAAAGAACACGAGGATGCTGATCGCTCCACCGATGAGCGCAAACGGCCAGGATCCGTCGGGCACACCCAGCGTTACCAGCGTCGCCACTATCGGCAGAGGCACGATGATCAGCACGAGGACGCCGCTCCAGAGCAACCCGCGCCGCGGGCGCAGCCACACGCCGTTAGCATGCCCTTCGCTCGCAACCGCCATGAGAGATCTCCCCGAAACCGCCGATCATCGGCGCGATGGCATGATCGTGTCGATTCCAGCGCTCCTAGTAGCGCTGCTCTCACCCGATTCCCGTCGGGCGATATGACAGATCCTGCGCGGAGAATGGGGGATTCGAACCCCCGAGGGCTTGCACCCAACACGCTTTCCAAGCGTGCGCCATAGGCCACTAGGCGAATTCTCCTTGGCCGGCCTACACTTCAGGCCTCGCCATATCGTACCCGAAGGTGGGATCGGTCGAAGACGGCCAGAAAATTCACCGGCTAAACTAAACCCGGCTCCTCGCGTGGCGCCACCCAGGCCAACTCCCCCAGGACGGAAACGTAGCAAGGGTAACCGGGCTCTGGCGGGTGCGCGAGGAGTTTTTGGTTCTCGGGCCGGCAGTTACAACTCGGATAAGTCACGTTCGCTCCGAGAACTTTCTGCCGGGCGACACGGGAACACAGGCCGCCGGAAACATCCGGAGCCTAGGCTGGGTTCGTGACCCGCAGCATCTATATCACCTCCATCGAGGGGCATGCCGGCAAGTCGACGGTCGCCCTCGGCATGCTCGACACTCTCAGCCATGAGACTGAGCGGGTTGGGGTGTTCCGCCCCGTTGCACGGTCGGGCGTCGAGCACGACTATGTGCTCGAGATGCTCCTCGCACACGTCGGGGTCGATCTTGACTATGACGAGTGTGTCGGTGTGAGTTACGACGACGTGCACGCCGATCCGGAGGCTGCGCTCAGCGAGATCGTGTCGCGATTCAAGGCTGTTGAGCGGCAGTGTGACGCGGTCGTCATTCTGGGATCGGACTACACGGATGTCGGCAGCCCGACCGAACTCGGATTCAATGCGCGAATTGCCGCCAACCTCGGCGCCCCGGTGCTACTCGTGCTTGGCGGACAACAGCTCGACGCCCCGGGCAGCCGCACGCCGGATGACATGCGGCAAGGGTTCGTCGTTGCGAAACAGGAGCTGGACAGCGCTCACGCCCAGGTGCTCGGCATCGTCGTGAATCGCGCCGATCCTGGCACGCTCGACCAGATCATTACTGCAGTGGAGAAGGAAAGTAATCGCCTGCCGGTGTGGGCGATCCCCGAAGACCGCTTCCTCATTGCGCCGAGCATCACCTCGCTCATGGAGGCCGTCGACGGCGTGTTGATCGCTGGTGACGCGACTCTACTCAGTCGGGAATCCCTCGGAGTCGTCGTCGCGGCGATGTCGATGGAGAACGTCTTGACACGACTCATCGAGGGCGGAGTCGTCATCGTGCCCGGGGATCGATCCGATGTGTTGCTCGGCGTGCTGATGGCGAATGCGGCCGAGACGTTCCCGTCGGTTGCCGCGATCATCCTGAACGGCGGATTCGAACTCCTGCCGCAGATCGCGCTCCTTATCGACGGCCTTGACACCACGATCCCGATCATCAGAACCGGCCTTGGCACGTATGACACTGCCCGCCGTATCACGCAGACTCGAGGGCGGCTCGCCGCCGATTCGCAACGCAAGTACGACACCGCCCTCGCCCTGTTCGAGCAGCACGTCGACGCGGATGTGCTGTTGCGCCTTCTCGATGTGAGCCGCTCCGATGTGGTCACCCCGCTCATGTTCGAATACGACCTGCTCGACCGGGCACGATCCAATCCCCAGCACATTGTTTTGCCGGAAGGAACGGACGACCGCATCCTGCGCGCCGCGTCCACTCTGCTGCGTCGCGGGGTCGCCCAGCTCACGATCCTTGGCGACGAAGTCGACATTCGCGCGCGCGCCACCGAGCTCGGTCTCGACATCTCCGGGGCTGCCCTCCTGAGCCCCTTCGATCCTCAGCTTCGCGAGCGGTTTGCTGAGGAATACACCCGGTTGCGCGCGCACAAGGGTATGCACCTCGAGGAGGCACGCGACACCGTTACCGATGTCTCGTACTTCGGCACAATGATGGTGCACCTCGGATTGGCTGACGGCATGGTCTCGGGCGCAGCGCACACCACAGCGCACACCATCCGTCCCGGGTTCGAGATAATCAAGACCAACCCCGGCGTCTCGGTCGTCTCAAGCGTCTTCCTCATGTGCCTTGAGGATCGTGTGCTCGTTTATGGCGACTGCGCCGTCAATCCCGACCCGAACGCCGAGCAACTCGCTGACATCGCGATCTCGTCGGCGAACACCGCCATTCAGTTTCAGATCGATCCGCGCATCGCCATGCTCTCCTATTCGACCGGTGCCTCCGGTGCGGGGGCGGATGTCGACAAGGTTCGCGCCGCGACGGCGCTCGTGCGCACTCGCCGACCGGACCTGCTCGTGGAGGGGCCGATCCAATACGATGCCGCCGTGGATGCCGCGGTCGGCAAGTCCAAGATGCCGGACTCGCAGGTCGCGGGGAGGGCGACGGTGTTCATCTTCCCCGATCTCAACACGGGTAACAACACCTATAAGGCCGTACAGCGCAGCGCCGGTGCCGTCGCGATCGGGCCGGTGCTGCAGGGCCTGCGAAAACCGATCAACGACCTGTCACGGGGTGCCCTGGTGCAGGACATCGTGAACACCGTCGCGATCACGGCGATCCAGGCGCAAACTCTTCGAGCGCAGACGTCATGAACCAGATCTTCGTCGTGAACTCCGGCTCCTCCTCGATCAAGTATCAGCTGATCGACGTCGAGACCGAGGAGGTCGCACTTAGCGGCCTCATCGAACGCATCGGCGAACCCGGTTCGGCTACTCCGGACCACGAAACTGGCATGCGTCAACTTCTTGACAAGGTGGGGTCGCTGCAGAACATCATCGCGGTCGGGCATCGCGTGGTTCACGGTGGGTCGCTCTTTGACAGCGCCACCCTCGTCACCGACGAGGTCGAGTCGCAGATTCACGAACTCTCTGCCCTCGCTCCCCTCCACAATCCAGCAAACCTTCAGGGCATTCGCGCTGCAAAAAAGGCGTTGCCTGACGTGCCGCAGGTGGCCGTGTTCGACACGGCCTTTCACCAGACCCTTCCCTCGGCCGCGTATACCTACGCGATCGACGCGGAGCTCGCTGCGAAGCATCAGGTGCGCCGCTACGGCTTCCACGGCACCTCGCACAAGTACGTCTCTGAGCAGGCGGCGATCTTCCTCCACCGGCCACTCGCCCAACTCAAGACGATCGTGTTGCACCTCGGTAACGGTGCGTCCGTCGCCGCAATCGATGGGGGGGTCTCGGTCGAGACGAGCATGGGGATGACACCGCTTGAGGGTCTCGTCATGGGCACCCGTTCGGGCGATGTCGACCCGGCAGTGCTCATTCACCTGCACCGCCAGGCCGGTCTCGACTTCGACGAACTCGACACACTGCTCAACCGTCACAGCGGTCTTCTCGGGCTCACCGGTAACGGGGACATGCGCGATGTGCAGGATGCCGCGTCGAGAGGTGACGCGAAAGCCGAAGCGGCGCTCGCCGTCTATCGCCATCGAGTACGGAGGTATATCGGGGCGTATATCGCGCACCTCGGCGGACTCGACGCGCTCGTATTCACCGCGGGGGTGGGAGAGAACAACGTGCTTCTTCGCCGCCGCACCCTCGCCGGCCTTGAGTTTCTCGGTATCTCGATCGACCATGACCGCAACGAGTTGGTTTCGAAGAAGGCTCGCTTCATCTCACCCGAGGGTTCCCCGGTGGCGGTGCTCGTGATCCCCACCAATGAGGAGCTCGAGATCGCCCGCCAGGCGCACGCGTTGGTCTCCTAGCGGCGAGCAAGTTCGGCTGAAGAACTCCGTGTGCAGAACCCTGCTCCATCAGCATCTCCGCTCCTCTCAGGCTCAGGCTCAGGCTCAGGCTCGTGCTCGTGCTCCCGCTCATGCGCTCTCGCGCGCCGCGTTCTGCCGTAGCAGGTCGCGCAGCGCGGCACTTTTCGACGGCATGAGCCGCGGTGCCTGTGTCGGATCGACGTCGGCCGGCGGAATGAGCCAGTAGTCGACACCTGTCCGCACTATTTCCCAGTGATTGTTGTGCAGAAGCAGATGGTGATAGCGGCAGAAGAGGATTCCGTCATCGATATTCGTCTTGCCGCCGTCTCGAGCCCAATGAAGGATGTGGTGCGCCTCGCACCAACCCGGCGGACGGTCGCAATCGCCCCACATGCACCCGCCGTCCCGTGCCGCGAGGGCCTTTCGCTGGCGGGAGTTATATAGCCGCTGCTCGCGCCCGACATCTAGTGGCCGCCCATCCGGTGAGAAGGTGATGAGCTGGATTCCCGATTCGCAGGCAATTCGTTCGACCGACTCGAGTGAGATCGGAAAGTCGCACCCCTCGACCCGTCCGTGACCAGTGCGGGAATCGAGTGTGTCCGCGGTCACCAGCACGCGAACCGAAGGTTGGCGTGAACCGACCATCGCCCGAGTCTGAACTGTGCCGGCGCCGACCGCCAGTCTCAGAAGTTCGGTCAGGGAATCATGCAAATACTGCTCAGTGCTGCGACCATCGGTGGCGATTGAGTCAGCCCAGATCTTGTCCGATTCGTTCACGAATCGCGGACCTCCCCGTCGTGGCGAGGTGAGTATGTCGACGACATCTTTCCAGAACGCTCCCGACTCGATGTCGGGCACGATCGTGATCCGGGGAAGCCCGTTCGGTTGCGTTGTAAGTCGCACCGAGCGCTGCTCATGGATGGCCCGCTCGCGATCCGCGATGCCGGCCTCGTCGAGGTCGTCGCGCAGCTCTCGGGCCCGGCGGTGGAGCTGGTCGGCATTGAGCGAGGTGGCTTCATGCAACAGGAGTGTCGCCGCGCGAGACAGGTCACCCGCAGAGATGCCGGGTCCCGCGGCATCCGGTGTCGGAACGCCGAGCCCGGTGCGAATCGCGCGTGCCGCCTCGATCGAGAGTGTGCCCGCGCTGACGGCCGCCCCGACATCCGCGAGCCAGGGCTCACGAATGGTCGTTCCATCCGCGGCGAGCACGGCCGCCGGGATCATTGCCTCGCGCACGATGGCGCCCACCTGCACGAGTGTCGACGCCTCGCGGTTTGTGGACTGGGTTTGGTGCTGAACCAGTGCCTCCGGTGTGCGAAATCCCTCGCGCTGGGCGAGCCCGCCATATCCGAGGTCCGGTCGGGAGCGATGCCCGACTTCCCCGGCGATCAGGGCCGCACACGCGTCGATGGCACGGCGAATCTCCCCGAGTTTGCGCTGCTCACGTAGCAATTCGTAGTCGGCGAGAGTTCCAACGGCGGCCGGATCGGTCGGCATCGCGCACGCCGCAGACAAGACGGCATCAACCGCTGTGTCGAAGCTATCTGCGAAATTGGACATGACCATATTTTCGTAGATTCGAAGCTATATCTGAATAACTCTCACCAAATCTGTGGATAGGTCGCGCGGATACGCCCTGTGGAGGACAGGACAGGACAGGACGAGACGCGCGAAGAAGGAGACGACAGGCGCGAAGAGAAGGACCGACCTACAACGCCGCCAACACCTCGGCCACTTCCTGTTCCCCGGCCGACACCTCAAACACGCTCCGCACTCCCGCTCCGCCCAACAACTCCACAACAACACTCGCCACATCAGCCCGCGGGATCGAGCCACCACGGCTTCCCAGCGAAATTCGTCCCGTCCCTGGCTCGTCCGTGAGGGTCACCGGGCGCACGATCGTCCAATCGAGGTCCCGCTCGCGCACCGCGGCATCCGCCTCGCCCTTCGCGCGCAGATAGACCTGGAACGGATCGTCGGATGCCGCGTCGTACGAATCCGCTCCCACGCTCGAGATCACGATGAACCGGGTAACCCCGGCCTTGAGGGCGGCATCGGCAAGCAGGATGGCGCCGTCCCGGTCGACGGATAACTTGCGGTCGTTGCCGCTGCCCTCGCCGGCTCCCGCGGCGAACACGGCGGCGTCGGCACCGACGAGCACGTCCGCAACGTCCTGCACCGTCGACTGCTCGAGGTCGAGCACCACCGGGGTTGAACCCGCGGCGAGCAGGTCGTCGGCATGCTTCGGATCGCGGATCAGCCCAATCGGTTCGTGACCGGCCGCAGCCAGCTGTCGGGCAAGCAGCTGAGCAATTTTTCCATGGCCTCCGGCAATAACGATTCTCATGGATTCAACCTACGCCCGCGCGGCTGCCTGGCGAATCGTCACACTGGTCCCGGAAAGCACCAGTGCCACACCTCGCCGTGCACAGCTGATGCACGGACGGCGGAAGGCCTCTCGCCCGCGGCGAACACCGAAGCCCGCGGCGAACCCCGAAGGCCGCGTCGGTGGCTGCCGGTAGTCTTGGCGGGTGGTCACCGCCCTGTATCGCCGTTATCGGCCAGAGACTTTTGCCGAATTGATCGGGCAGTCGCAGGTGACCGATCCGCTGCGAACGGCACTGAGAAACGACCGCGTCAATCACGCCTATCTCTTCAGCGGCCCCCGTGGCTGCGGCAAGACCACGTCGGCCCGCATCCTCGCCCGGTGCCTCAACTGCGCCGAGGGACCCACGGATACCCCCTGCGGTGTCTGCCCGAGTTGCGTCGAGCTGAGCCGCGATGGTGGCGGATCGATGGATGTCGTGGAGATCGATGCCGCGAGCCACAACGGTGTCGACGACGCGCGGGACCTGCGCGAGCGGGCCGTGTTTGCCCCGGCGAGGGATCGATACAAGATCTTCATCCTCGATGAGGCGCACATGGTGACCCCGCAGGGCTTCAACGCGCTGCTCAAGATCGTCGAGGAACCGCCGGAGCACGTGAAGTTCATCTTCGCAACGACCGAGCCGGAGAAGGTCATCGGCACGATCCGGTCGCGCACACATCACTATCCCTTCCGCCTGGTGCCACCCGCCCAGATGCTCGAATACGTGCAGTCCCTGTGCGTAAGCGAAAAGGTGGATGTCGAGGCCGGAGTGCTTCCCCTCGTGGTACGGGCCGGCGGCGGGTCCGTGCGCGATACTCTCTCCCTGCTCGACCAGCTCATCGCCGGATCCGAGGGGTCGTCAGTGCAGTACGAGCGCGCGGTCGCCCTGCTCGGCTACACGCACGGTGCCCTGCTCAGCGAAGTGGTGGATGCGCTTGGCGCCCGGGATGCCTCGGCCGCGTTCGCCGCGATCGATCGTGTCATCCAGACCGGGCAGGATCCGCGTCGATTCGTCGAGGATCTCCTCGAACGGCTGCGGGACCTCATCATCGTCCGCGCCACCGGTGAGGGAGCAGCGGCAGTTCTCCGTGGCATCCAGCCCGACGAACTCGACCGCATGGCTCAGCAGGCGTCGCGATTCGGCACCGCAGAGCTCTCACGGGCGGCGGATGTTGCGAACGCGGCTCTCACCGAAATGACCGGTGCTACGTCGCCCCGCCTTCACCTCGAACTCATGATCGCGCGGGTGCTCGTGCCTGCGAGCGACGAGACCAACCGTGGCGCACTCGCCCGAGTCGAGCGTCTCGAGCGGCGGATCGGCGTCGACGGTCCCGAGGCTGCGGCGCCCCGGGAAGAGGTCCCCCGGGAGTCGGCTGCCGAGCTTCAGCCGCCCGCGGAGCGTCAACCGCCCGCTGTTCGCCTCACTTCTTCGGAGGAGTCCGTTCCCGGCGAGTCTGTTCCTTCGGCTTCCGCAGGGCAACAGTCGGCCACGGCCACGGCCACGGCTCCGGTATCGGCCCACCCCGCTTCCGCCGCCCCTCCCGGACCGGTCTATGGCTTCGGTGCGGGCGCTGCGGCCACGCGTACTTCCGAGCCCGCTGGTGCGCCTGAGCCCGCTGGTGCGCCTGAGCCCGCTGCTGCCGCCGAACCGCCGACCGAACCCACCGCCCCCACCTTTCAACAGGTGAAGGATTCGTGGCCCGAGATTCTCGAGCGGGTAGAAAAGGCCAA
This sequence comes from Glaciihabitans sp. GrIS 2.15, assembly GCF_035984695.1. Lineage (NCBI taxonomy): Bacteria > Bacillati > Actinomycetota > Actinomycetes > Micrococcales > Microbacteriaceae > Glaciihabitans > Glaciihabitans sp. GrIS 2.15. The sequence continues at coordinate 127,668 of NZ_JAXCHU010000005.1, read as the reverse complement.
GCGCACTGCGTGGATGGTTATCTACACTGCCACGCCGCTCGCGCTTCGCGAGGGGAACATCCTCGACCTCTCGTTCGTGAGCCAGACGGATGTCGAGGCCCTCAAGCAGCGCACGACACCGGGGGAGGGAGTCTCCGACTTCCTCAAGCAAGCGGTTTACGACGTGCTCGGCTTCCGTCCGCTCCTCACCGCGCGGGCGGAGGCGGCGCGTCCGGAACTCGCGAGAGCGAACGCGCCGGTCGTTCCGCTCCGTCCGATCCAGACATCCGCAGTCCTCGCACCAGCGAGCGAACCGCCGGCTTCAGCGGAGCCGCCTTCAGACAGGCCGACTTCAGCGGAGCCGCCTCTAGAGGAGCCGCCTTTAGAAGAGCCGCCCGAGCCCTCCGGCCCCGACAGCGAGCCTCCTGTTCCCTCTGGCATCACCTGGGAGACAGCGGTCATTACCGATTCGGAGCCCGAGACGAAGCGGATGCCCGAGCCGGTGGCGAGGAAGGTAGAGAAGCTCGTCGTTTCGGCCCCCGCCGAACCAGCCGCACCGAAGCGCCCGGCACCGGTCGCGACGGCCGATGGCAAGCAGCGCTATGGCGAGTCCGTGGTGCGCGAGATTCTCGGTGCGAGCTTCATCGAAGAACAGGCCGTGGCCCCCCGGGTCGCCCCGAGAGAGCAGTAAGCGTGTACGACGGAATAGTCCAGGAACTGATCGACGAACTGGGGCGACTGCCCGGAATAGGTCCGAAGTCTGCGCAGCGCATCGCGTTCCACATCCTCCAGACCGAGACTTTCGATGTCACCCGCCTTGCCGAGGTGCTCATGACGGTGAAGGAGAAGGTGCGTTTTTGCGACGTCTGCGGCAACGTGACCGAGCAGGAGCTCTGCAACATCTGCCGCGACCCACGGCGATCTCCCGCCACGATTTGTGTGGTCGAGGAGGCGAAGGATGTCGTGGCAATCGAGCGCACCCGCGAGTTCAGGGGGCTCTATCACGTGCTCGGCGGCGCGATCAGCCCGATTGACGGAATCGGACCGGATGATCTGCGCATCCGTCAACTGATGCAGCGCCTCGCCGATGGTGTTGTCACCGAGGTGATCATTGCGACCGATCCGAATCTCGAGGGGGAAGCGACGGCAACCTACCTCTCACGCATGTTGATGCACCTGGACCTGCGTGTCACGAGGCTCGCCTCCGGGCTGCCCGTTGGCGGCGATCTCGAGTATGCCGACGAAGTCACCCTTGGCCGCGCCTTCGAAGGCCGGCGGCTCGTCGAGAACTAGCGCTGGCGGCTCGTCGAGCTCGAGATCGAGGCCGACACCACAGAAGCGTGCCGTGGATTCCGATTCACCGCGATTCTTCGAGCACCCCAGCGCCGGTTTGTACCCCATACCCATCTGTCTGTCCCTATGACTGGAGGGATGCCGGTATATCGGAACGCGAGCAGACTGAGCCTATGACTTCACAGCCTGCAGCCCTCGAGTATCGTGTGGTGACTCTCGTCGAGCGCCATCCCTCCGGCGGATACGACCAGCTGGTGACGTTTGCCAATGGGTCTGTCTCGTATCTCCGGGGCGGGGCGCTCCATCGCGAGGATGGACCGGCCCACATCGACCCCTCCGGTGCGCAGACCTGGCTCCAGCACGACCGCGAACACCGCGATTCCGGCCCGGCGGTCATTTTCAGCAACGGAGTGCACGAGTATTGGCTCGGCGGCAAGAGGGTTCAGAAGAGCGAGTGGCGCAAACTCCGCGCGCGTCTCACGCCCTTTCGCCGGATTCGCGCGATGACCCAGATGTCCCGCTGAGGATCCTCTCGCGACAGGAGGTTGGCGAGCTCTCTCGATCTGCACGTCACAGAGCGATCTCTTGGGAAGTCAACATTTAGGATAGGAGTCGGCCTAAATCGGCCTCCCGAACTCCAGGAGAACCCAGTGGGCCTGATCGTGCAGAAGTACGGCGGCTCTTCGCTCGCCGATGCGGAGAGCATCAAGCGTGTCGCTAAGCGCATCGTTGAAACTCGCAAGGCAGGCAACGAGGTCGTCGTCGTGGTCTCGGCAATGGGAGACACGACAGACGAGCTGCTGGATCTCGCCGAGCAGGTTGCTCCGATAGCGACCGGTCGCGAGCTAGACATGCTGCTCACCGCGGGCGAGCGCATCTCGATGGCACTGCTCGCCATGGCGATCAAGAGCCTGGGCCAGGAGGCTCGCTCTTACACCGGAAGCCAGGCCGGCCTGAGCACGGATGCCAGGCACGGCAGCGCTCGAATCGTCGAGGTCGCGCCCATCCGGGTGCGCGCCGCCCTCGATGCCGGCGCCATCGCCATCGTCGCCGGTTTCCAGGGCTTCAATCGCGGGACCGGCGACATCACGACGCTCGGACGCGGCGGGTCCGACACGACAGCAGTCGCGCTTGCGGCCGCACTCGACGCGGACGTCTGCGAGATTTACACGGATGTCGACGGCATTTTCACCGCGGATCCCCGGGTCGTGCCCGCCGCCCGCAAGATCGACCGGATCACCAGCGAAGAGATGCTCGAACTCGCGGCCGCAGGGGCCAAGGTTCTGTATATTCGTGCAGTGGAATATGCCCGCCGACACGGGGTTACGCTTCATGTGCGCTCCTCGTTCAATAACAACGAGGGCACTCTCGTGGTGAATCCGAAAGAAGGCGAAATCGTGGAAGAGTCAATCATCTCCGGAGTTGCGGTGGACCTGAGCGAAGCGAAGATCACTGTCGTCGGCGTGCCCGACGTGCCCGGCAAGGCCGCGCAGATCTTCACCCTTGTGGCGTCGACCGATGCCAACATCGACATGATCGTGCAGAACGTCTCCACGGCAGCTACCGGGCTCGCAGATATCTCCTTCACCCTTCCCAAGTCCGATGGTGCGCGAGTACTGAAAGCCCTCGAAGACAGCAAAGACCAGACCGGCTTCCACTCGCTGCAGTACGACGACCAGATAGGTAAACTCGCGCTCGTCGGTGCCGGGATGCGTACCAACGCGGGCGTCTCGGCGCGGTTGTTCACGGCCCTGTTCGAGGCGGGAATCAACATCGAGATGATCTCCACCAGCGAGATCCGCATCAGTGTCGTCACGCGTGCCGATACCATCAACGAGGCCGTGCGGGTGGTGCACAGCGCCTTCGGGCTCGATGCCGAGGACCTCGCGAAGGTGCACGGGGGAACCGGACGATGACCGCGGGAGTGACGATCGGTGTTGTCGGCGCCACCGGTCAGGTCGGTGCCGTGGTTCGTCGGCTGCTGGAGGAGCGCGACTTCCCTGCGCTCCGCATCCGCTTCTTCGCATCGGCTCGTTCTGCCGGAAGTACTCTGCCCTGGAAGGGTGAAGAGATCGTCGTCGAAGACGCCTCGACCGCAGACCCCACCGGTATCGATATCGCCATCTTCTCCGCCGGGGCCAGCACGTCGAAAGCGCAGGCTCCGCGGTTCGCTGCGGCCGGCGTCACGGTCATCGACAACTCCTCCGGATTTCGCATGGATCCCGACGTGCCGCTCGTAGTGAGCGAAGTTAACCCGCACGCGATCGCCGAGGCGCGCAAGGGCATCATCGCCAACCCGAACTGCACGACAATGGCGGCCATGCCGATCCTGAAGGTGTTGGATGCCGAGGCTGGCCTCCAACGACTGATCGTGAGCACCTACCAGGCCGTATCCGGAGCCGGGCTGGTCGGCGGTGAGGAGCTCTACGAGCAGGCGAAGGCGGCGATCGAGCAGGATCCGCGCAGTCTCGTTCATGACGGCTCATCCATCGAGTTCCCCCCGGCCACGACCTTCCCGAGGACTATCGCTTTCGACGTGATCCCCTTCGCCGGCAGTCTCGTGGACGACGGCCTCTTCGAAACCGACGAAGAGAAGAAGCTACGTAACGAGAGTCGCAAAATTCTGGAGCTGCCGGACCTGCTGGTGAGCGGAACCTGCGTACGCGTGCCCGTCTTCACCGGCCACTCGCTCTCCATCAACGCAGAGTTCAGCAAGCCGCTCACGGTCGCTCGCGCAAAGGAATTGCTGGCGGATGCTCCGGGCGTCGAGCTCTCCGACATTCCAACGCCACTCGCCGCGGCCGGCACCGACCCGTCCTATGTCGGGCGCATTCGCCAGGACGAGGGCGTTCCAGGCAATCGTGGGCTCGCGCTATTCATCAGCAACGACAACCTGCGCAAGGGCGCAGCGCTCAATGCCGTGCAGATCGCCGAGCTCGTCGCGGCAGAGCTTCCCGTCGCCTAGAGCGCACTCGGTGCCGGGTGCGGAAGCCGGATGCCCGCTACCGGTTGTGTCAAGCGGGTCGAGACCCGAGGCAGAATAGGAGGAACTCGTTCACAGGAGAACCTCATGTCCCTTATCGTCGTCGCCACAATGACACCCCAGCCCGGCAAGTTGCAGGACCTGACGGATGCCTTCGAGCAGGTCGCCTCCGCCATTCAGGCGGAGCCCGGGTGCGAGCTCTACGCCATCCACTCCGACGGAAGCGTCGTTGTGACCATCGAGCGCTGGGAGAGCGAGGCGGCGCTCGACGCGCATATGAAGGCCCCCTCGGTGACGGCGCTACTCGAGCAGGGACCGAAGTTCCTTGCCAAGGCACCCGAGATCGTGCCGATGCGGGCCCTCGGCTTCGGTGACCCGGAAAAGGGCATGATCTAGGGGATAGTCGCGCTGTCTACATCAGTTTTTCGCTGCAGGGCGCGCTCAACATTCGTTTCTCCGGCATGATCGTGGCTGATTGATGGTGAAGCAGCGGATTCAGCACGGCCGGCCCGCCGCAAGTCCGGCTGCCACGACCTGGAGGCACCACGCGCGGCGGAACATCACCTGCGGATAGGTGAATCGCGCGGTGCCGAACCGGGCAATGGTCGCCTCGCCGTCCCGTCGTCGGTCTGTTGTCTGCTGCGCGTCACCATCGTGGAATTCGCGGCTGTCGCATTCCACGATGTACCAACCGTCAACGAGCAGGTCGACTTGGCCGACTTTGCGGATGCTGGCCTGTGTATCGACCCGATAACCCAGTGCGCGGAGGTCGACGCGCATCAACGATTCGGTACCGGCCATCGACGAGGCATCCAGCTCCCTGGCCTTCGGCCGCACCCGCTCCGGCAGGGCAGCGAGCAACTCCGCGAGCTCGAATTGACCGAGCAGCCCATGATGCAGGGCACTATCCAGCGTTGCAATGATCTCGGCGCGATTCGAGACCCTGGCATGCTGCAGGATCGCGTCCTGCAGTGAGACTCGGAACATCCGATCGCCGTTGGCAGGGAATCGATCTGACGCCCAGAGCCGCGATTCTCCGGGCAGCAGGGGCGGAAGGCGACTGGCTCCGGGAACGACAGCAACCACGAGTCCGGGAGAGTGTCCGGCCCAAACGCCGAACGATTCGAGTGCACTTGCCCCGCCAAGGCGGCCACCCAGCGTTACCGCTCGAAGCGCAGCAGGTGCGGCCCGGGCAGTCGCGATCCACCCCCTGCGCGGAGAGAAAGTGGCGCCGGTGCGCCGCGCCCTCGCAATCGACCGTGTGGAATGGCCGAGTGAGCGCAGGAAAGCGGAGCGGGCGAGATTCCCACAGCGCAACAGGTCGGCTTCGAGGGATCGCATAGCACCTGATCCTGCTGCCGTTCCTCGGAGAACAAGGCCGCCGGCGGAATTCTGGGGATGATCGTGCACGCTCCGGCCGGGGGAGGACGGGGCGCGATCGATCGATTGCACAGCTCAACATCATTCGGCGACGCGGATGCCGAGAAGATTGCTGTTGAACCGGACGGATGCCGAAAGACTGCTGTTGAACCGGACGAATGCCGAGACACTGCTGCTGGAGCGCCATCGGCAGCGCCCGGGAGCGAGTGATCCCCACCGCCAGCGCGCCTCGCCCCGAACCACCCCCATGACTCGAGGACCCCTGATCACGCTGGCGGCGATCGCCGTAGTGCTGGCGCTCACCACCGCTATCGTGGCGACTTCGAACGGGGAGGGAAGACCGGTGTCAGAGGGGAGCGCACAGGGATCGAATACTGTCGCAACCGGGCCGATTGTCGCGTTCTACGGCGATTCCTATACCCTCGGCATCGGCGCGAGCGACAAGAGCAAGCGATGGTCGACCCTGATCTGCGGCGAACGCAACTGGCGCGAGGTGAACCCGAGCGTCAACGGCCTCGGCTTCGTCAACAACCGCTCGGTCGCCATCGACGAACCCGGTGAAGTTATTGCGGCGCGGCCGGACATTGTGTTCATCACCATGGGTCTCAACGACAACTTTTCCTACGATCGAGCCGCCACAGAGATACACCGCCGGATCGACGTCGACTTCTCGCGGCTGAAAGGTGCCCTTCCCGCGGCCCGGTTCATCGCAGTCGAACCATTCTGGTACACGGATGAGCGACCTGAGTCGCTCGGGGTTATCAGCGGCTGGGTCAAGTCCGCGGCATCCGACATCGGTGCCGACTTTGTTCCGGGCGCTTCGCACTGGATCCAGCATCACCCCGAGTGGATGGCCACAGACCGACTGCATCCAAACAATAAGGGCTATGCCGAAATGACGCGCAGGATGAACGCCGAGCTTAAAAAGCTTGACCTTTAACGCCGCTGCAACAGCGCTCACGGAAGGCGAGCAGATTCCCCACCGTAAACTGGGCGGGTGACCGTAATAGGCAGAACCGTCGACGTCGCGCTCATCGGTGGAGGCATCATGAGCGCCACCCTTGGCGCATTGATCAAGCAACTCCAGCCCGACTGGAGCATCCAGATATTCGAGCGGCTCGGGGATGTCGCCCTCGAGAGCTCCAACCCGTGGAACAACGCCGGCACCGGCCATTCCGCCCTGTGCGAGCTCAACTACACGCCGGAAAAAGCTGACGGCTCGATCGACATCTCGAGTGCCGTGACGGTGAACGAACAGTTCCAGGTGTCCCGCCAGTTCTGGTCATACCTCGTCGACAGGAATCTGCTGCCCGATCCGCAGTCCTTCATCAACCCGGTGCCGCACATGAGCTTCGTCTGGGGCACACAGAATGTGGACTACCTCCGCCGTCGGCAGGAGGCGTTGGCCGGGCATCCGCTCTTCGCCGGTATGGAATTCAGCGAAGATCCGAAGGTAATCCGTTCGTGGGCTCCCGCGATGATCCCGGGTCGCAAGAAGGACCAGCCGATCGCGGCCACGCGCATCGACGCCGGCACCGATGTCGATTTCGGTGCCCTCACGCACGGATTGCTCGACTACCTCACCTCCCATGGTGCCAGGCTGCTCACCGAGCATTCGATCAAGAACATCACCCGCCAGAGGGACGGTCTGTGGCGCCTGCACGTCGTGCACGAGGTCGGAGGCACACCGCAGGATGTGCGCGCTCGCTTCGTCTTCGTCGGAGCCGGCGGCGGCGCACTCAAGCTGCTGCAGAAGTCGGGGATCCCAGAGATCAGGGGCTTTGGCGGCTTCCCGGTGAGTGGAGAGTTTCTGCGCACCGATAACCCGGAGGTCGTGGCGCGCCACCAGGCGAAGGTCTACGGCAAGCCAGCGCTCGGAGCGCCACCGATGTCGATGCCGCACCTCGATACCCGGGTCGTCGACGGCTCGGCAAGCCTGATGTTCGGGCCGTACGCTGGCTTCAATACCAAGTTCCTCAAAAACGGGTCGTGGCTCGACCTGTTCGCGACTATCCGGTTACACAACCTCGTTCCGATGATCTCTGCCGGAGCCTCGAACCTCGGGTTAGTGCGCTATCTCGTTGCGCAGCTGGTCGCCTCCAAGTCGGCTAAGTTCGACGAATTGCGGGAGTTCATGCCCACCGCCGATCCGAAAGATTGGTACGTCATCACCGCCGGCCAGCGGGTGCAGGTGATCAAGAAAGATAAGGAGAAGGGCGGAGTGCTGCAGTTCGGTACCGAGGTCATCACCTCTGCCGACGGGTCCATCGCCGGCCTGCTCGGCGCTTCGCCCGGAGCATCCACCGCCGTTCCGATCATGCTCGATGTGCTGAAGCGATGCTTCCCCGATCGAATCGCCGCCTGGACGCCGAAGCTGCGAGAGATGGTTCCGACCTATGGAACGCTGCTCTCAGAAAATCCGAAACTCGCCAAGAAAACCCTCGGATCGACTCAGAAGGCTCTCGAGATCGCCTGAGGGTGACCAGCGTCCGCACCTGGCCGGCCGTCGAAGGCGTCAGGACGCGGGTAATTGGCGCGTCAACCTGCCCTACGGTTAGACGGCGAGTTTCCGCCGAACCATCCGAATCTCCGTTATCCCATATTCTTCCTGGGACGAACCGTCGGGAACGAAGCCATGCTTTCGATAGAAGGCCTGAGCTCGCGGGTTGGGATGCGCCACCCATAAGGCGGCAGCTTCACTCTGGGATATGACGGCGTCGAGCAGGCCGGGCCCGGCTCCGGTTCCGTGCGCAGATGCAAGCACATAGAGGACATTGAGTTGCTGGCTCCATGTTGCGTCGGCATCTGTGGGGGATGCGCTCTGCGCAATTCCGATCAGCTCTCCGTCGTATTCCGCGACCGCGATTCGATGCTGAGCGAATCGCTCGTCCGTCAGCCCCATCCTCCAGAAACGCTCTCGCGTTGGCACGAACTGGGGATCGTCCAAAATCTCGTCGCTCATGACGCCACGGTAGGTCTCTTGCCAAGACGTGACGTGGACGCGAGCCATTCCTGCTGCATCCTGTGGCGTAGCGGGACGGATCGTCGGTTGCGTGGGTATGAGTTGCTCCATGGTATTTCCTTGCTCTCGCCGACGCTGTGTTTGTGTCCACTGACTCGATCAGGAAACGCGGGTGTGAAGGGCGGGCGTGTGGCTGACAGTACCGCAGGCACCGCCGGCGTCATAGTGAATGGGATGGTCAGTCATCGCAATTTTGCCTGCCGCTCCCGCGAATATGTCGACCTCGACTCTGGCACGGGCTTCGTCAACGAGTTCATCGTGAAAGCGGACGGATCTGACCTTCTTGCGAAGGAGTTCGCGAAATCCGGGTGGCGGACCTTGAGGGCTCGGCGCTCGTGATGCCGACCCTGCCCTCCCTCATTAATTCGCCAGAATATCGATCTGCCGCCCTCGTACGGATGCCGGGAAGGGCGATGGCATCCTCATCATGGCGCAGCTCTCATGACAGTCGCGCGGTCCGCAGCCCGCCCTCGTCAAAAACTGAGCCGCTGTGCGGGTTTGTGGGGCAGGAGGGGACGTTTTCGTCGAAAATAGCGCCAAATCGCAAGAATCTGCCGCCCAACGGGGTACAAACGTACGCAGCTGAATGGGATACTGAATCCCTGACGGCCAAGGGAGGGAAGTGTATGTCCCTCGGATTGCCGTCCCATTTGACGCAGCGAACCGTCAGTCGGTCGTTTGGGCGGGCGCTGAACGCGGTGGCGTACACCTGCCTTTTCGCCGCTCTCGTGTCGACGGTGGCATTCCAGTTCTTCCGTCCGTCTACCGTTCTCTGGCCGGCGATAGCGGCTATCGCGCCCATGCTCGTGTTGTTGTACCTCAGCGCTCGAACTCGAGACACCCTTTACTCGATCGCCTATCTCTTGGTCGGTGCCGCCTGCACTTACTGGTTCGCCGTCACCTACTATTCGCAGGATCCGCCGATCCTCGAAAGCGACGTGTTCACTCTCGCCCTTCCCAAGATCGCCCTCATCATGGTCGGCGGGTCAGCGCCGCACATCATACCGAGGCTGGCATGGTGCACAGCCGGATACCTCGCCGCTGAGCTCGCCGTCGGCGCCGCCTTCGTCGTGACGGGGCAGCGCTGGGAGTTTGAGGTCACCACTTTTCTCGCCTACGCCGTCACCTCCCTCATCTTCATCGTCGGCAGCCTCAGCCGGCGCAGTTCGCGTCGAACCCAGCCAATGCTTCATCGCGCCGCGCGCGATGAACAGCTGGGCGCGATGCGCCATCGCCTGGAGGTGAAGGCCGCGTCGCTCCTGCACGACACCGTGCTGAGCCACTTGGCTGCGATCGCCGGATCGGTCGACGACACCCTTGACCCGCTCCTGCGTACCCAGGTCGAGCGCGATCTGGGGATCCTGATCGGTGAGGAGTGGCTCACCGAGCCCGAGCCGGAGACCGACCCGCGCATGCGGCAACGCTGGGAGCAGAGCCCGCTGTTCCTGGCAATCGCAGAATCGCGGGCGCTGGGCCTCGAGGTCGCATGCACCGGGGACTTCGAGGCGATGTCTCGTCTGGACGCACAGGTTTCAGTGTCGCTCGCACTCGCGGCGAAACAGTGCCTCTACAACGTGTTGCGCCATTCGGGGCTTACCCGTGCGGAGGTCGCTGTCTTCAATTCGGAGTCCGAGGTTTCGGTGATGGTGATCGACGCCGGCCGTGGATTCTCCGAGGCGGAGACCGCACCCGACCGGCTCGGCATTCGGCAGTCGGTGCGCCAGCGGATCGAGGAGGTAGGGGGCGTCGTGCAGATCTGGTCGACACCGGGGCGCGGCACGTCGATCATGATCCGCGTTCCCGCGCTTTCGTCATCGTTCCCCTCTTCCAGCCCCTCATCCTCCGAAGGATCCTCCGAGGTCGATGTCTCGTGACCACAACCGAACGCACACGCCAGCAACTGGACCCAGCGGGCAGCACAGGAGTTGCCCCGGTCGCGATCTTCCTGCTCCTCGGCGCGTTTCTCTACGCGGTGTTCATGACAGTGCGAGGCGAGGCGGAGATCTCCAATCCCGTCTTCGCTGGCCTCGCCCTGGCGCTCCTCGCCATCGCAGGAGCAATCGTGATCTCCGGTTCGAGCCCCACCCGCGCTCCGCTCACCGCCCGCACGCATGCCGCCGCCCACACGGTAGCGGTGCTGGCGATTCTCTGCGAAGCCGTCGGGCAGTGGGGCACGAACATGTACATCCGAGACGACTGGGGTCCGGTCACACTGGGAATCCTGTTGGTGGCTCTCGGTCCCTATCGACCGGCGAAGGAGATCGCGGGAGCGGGCATGCTCTCCGCGGTCACGATCGGAGTCATCACCTGTTTCGAGGCGTCGTCGCTCGTGACATCCGGCCCGCTGCTTGCCTTTGTGGTTATGGCCGTAACGCCGATGCTCGCGCTCTGCTTTTCGGCGGCGATGTTTTCCGACGGAGTCGTGACGTCGATCGAGCGCTGGCAGGACCGGGCCAAGGCGGCATCCGTCAGCCTGGTGCGAGAACTACGCGAGGGTATCGCTCGCTCGGTGCAGCAGGACCGCATCACCATCCTCAATCGTGACGTGCTGCCGTTTTTCAACGAAGTACTCGCGCGGGATACCCTCACCACTGCCGACCGTGACCGGGCGAGGATGATCGCTGACGCAATCCGGCAGGTGATGGTGGAAGAGGTCGATCGTTCCTGGCTCGAATCGCTCCTCGCATATCCGGCAGTCGACCCCACGAATCGACCGGAAGCGGTCCGGATCGTCGTGAACGATCCGCATCGGGTGGCATCGGCGATGACTGTAGCCCAGCGCACCGCGATCCGAGCTCTTTTCGTGGCACTCATCGCTATTCCCGGAGGTAGCCGTGATCACGCCCGCATCGTGCTGTCACGCCATGGCGACCGCAATCACGGCGTCATCACAGCCCGGGTGCCCGTCAGTGAGCATGCCATGCGTTCCACATTCGCCCCGTTCCTCGCAGTCATGCGTGCCGTATTCACTAGTCTGGAGGTTGACTTCGTGCAACCCGAGCTCACACTAAGGTTTTCCTATGACCACGACTAGCCCGGTCGCTGGCCACACCGGCCCACGAGTACGTCTCGCGATCCTTGATGATCATGAGGTGCTCCTCGACAGCCTGTCGAGTTGGATCAGCGCAAACGCTCCCGACTTCGACCTCGTGTTGAGCGCGGGCACCTGGTTGCAGCTCGTGCACAGCGAAAATTTTCCGACACAGCTCGTTTTCATCGACTTCCAATTGAAGGAATCCGTCTCGATCGAGGCACGGGTGCGTACCTGCCGGGCGGCCGGAGCCAAGGTGATCGTGCTCTCGAGCCTCGACACGAGGGAGGCCCGTGAGCGAGCGTTGGATGCCGGGGCATCCGCATTCCTCTCCAAGGCCATCCCAATGCGCGAGGTGATGGACAGCGCGCGCGCGGTAATGGGAGTCGCGACCGGCGGGAACCTTCAGAAAGACTGGCGACCGCTGCCGGTCGGAGCGACGAAGAATCAGTCTCGACCCAAGCTGAGCCACGGCGAAACGGAGGCGTTCAAGCTGTATGTGGCCGGCTCCAGCACCAGCGAAGTGGCCAGCCAGATGAACGTGAAATACGAGACCGCCAAGACCTACCTGCGTCGGGTGCGGGAGAAATACGCCAAAGAAAACAGACCGGCGAGCAAGAAGGCGGATCTCATCCGCCGAGCCGCCGAGGACGGATACCTCCAGTAGTGGCAAAGCTCTATTTTCGATACGGCGCTATGAACAGCGGTAAGAGCACGGCGATGCTTCAAGCGGCCTACAACTACGAAGAGCGAGGGCAGCAGGTGCTGCTGGCGAAGCCGTCGGTTGACACGCGGGGCGACGGCGCAATCGTCTCGCGGCTCGGCGTCAGTCGCCCGGTCGACTTCGTGATCACCCCGGCCGACGACGTTTATTCGCGGTTCGAACGCCAGCGTGCGCGGGTGCTCGCTGCCACCGGGGTGGACGTGAGCTGCCTTCTCGTCGATGAGGCGCAGTTCCTCAACGAGACGCAGGTGGACGACCTGCTGCGCATCGCGATCATCGAGGGAGTGCCGGTGCTGGCCTACGGCATCCGCACCGATTTCCAGACCGTGGCCTTCCCCGGGAGTCGACGCCTGCTCGAGATCGCGCATTCGCTCGAAGAGCTGAAGACGATCTGCCGGTGCGGTCGCAAGGCGGTGTTCAACGCACGCAAGATCGACGGCCGATTCATCTTCGACGGAGACCAGGTGGCCATCGATGGGGCGCTCGAAGTGACCTACGAGTCGCTCTGTGGGGCGTGCTATCTCGACGAGAGTCACGGCCTGCTGGGCACCGGTCGCCGCCGAGTGCTCGTAGACCAGCCTGACACCGCATACGGATCGGCGCCGGACGCGGACTTCGAGTAAGCGCCAGGCCGACCCCTCCGCTTCGCGGTGCGAAATGCAGGAACCCCCGGGCGTGCGAAATGCAGGAACTTCTGTGACAGGAGTGGCGGATGAGCCTCTTGTGTCGCATCCGTCACGCTCGATCCTGCATTTCGTCGAGTACGAGACGGGGGAGCCGTGGACGCAAGAGGGGCCGCACACTGTGCGGCCCCTCTTGCGTGTGTGTCGGGGTAACAGGATTTGAACCTGCGACCTCTTCGTCCCGAACGAAGCGCGCTACCAAACTGCGCCACACCCCGATGCCTGAACAATCGAGCTGGCCCGAAAAACAGGCCTTCTCAAGAATAGCTGATATCTCGAGCGGTGAGCGTCAACAGAGTCGCCTCGGGCGGGCAGGCAAACCGCACCGGTGCGTAAATGGATGTTCCGAGCCCGGCCGACACATTGAGATAGGCCGTGCGGCGAGCGTGGGTCCACAGGCTGAGACCCTTGACCTGGTCCCGCGGAATATCGCAATTCGTTACAAGGGCTCCATACCCGGGCACGCAGACTTGGCCGCCGTGGGTATGGCCGGCCAAAATCAGATCGGAGCCGTAGTTCACGAGTGAGTTGAGCACGCGCTGGTACGGCGAGTGAGTGAGGCCGATGGTCACCGGGTTCGGGCCGCCCGGTTCATCCTGCCAGCCCACATTCTCGCGCATTTCGTCCATCGCGCCGGGGAGTTCCGCGAGCTTGTCCCAGCCGATGTGGGCGTCGTTGACTCCGAGGAATTCCAGGCGGGAACCCTTGATGCTCATCGCCCGCGCCGTGTTGTTGAGGTTGAGCCAGCCGAGACCCGCGAGGAAAGAGTCGAGCCGTGCCGTGTCGAGTCGCGGCTGGGAGTGGTCAACCTCCGACGGTGCCGTGAAGTAGGTGAAGGGGTTCTTCGCGACCGGCCCGTGATAGTCGTTCGAACCGTGCACGAAGACGCCGGGGATGCCACGAAACGGCTCGAGCGCATACTCGACGCCTTCGATACCGCGTTCGTGCCCGAGGTTGTCTCCTGTATCGATCACCAGGTCGGGTTCATAGACAGCGAGTCCGCGGATCCATTCCTGCTTCGCTCGCTGCCACGGTGCCATGTGCAAATCTGAGAGGTGCAACACCGTCAGCGGACGCGCTCCCGGCTGCAACGCGGGCACGGTGTGCCTGCGCAGTGTGAACCGGTTGCGCTCGACGAGGGTGCCCCACGCGAGCGCGCCGAGACCGAGCGCGGCGAGGGCTGTAGCGGCCGAGCCGGCGCGTTCGGATGCCCGGCTCACTTGGGGCAGGCCCCACCCGGATCAGTTCCGTCGGGCTTGCCGTAGACAGTCAGCGTGATCGGATCACTCTTCGAGGCGGCTGACCCGGAAGACGGGTTCGACGCTTGCACGACACACATGCTTTCGGTCTGCCCGGGCAGCGGGTTACCCTTCGCCCATTGATAGCTGATCTTGCCGGTGTCAAAACCAGCGCTGGCTATCGCTGCGTCGGCCACCTGGCGGGTAAGCCCGGTCACTGTCGGCATTTTGGTGGCGAGGCTTCCGTCACTGGTGAACACCGTGATATTCGAGCCGGAAGGAACCTTTGAGCCCGCATCGGGGTCCGTGCGGGTGATGCGTCCGGCGGGCAGTCCTGAGGCCTCCGGACCGCCGTCATTGTACTGGAACTTCAAGCTGGTCAGTAGTTTCTGGGCCTGGTCGGAGGTCTGGCCGGTGAGATTCGGGACGATGGCGGAGGAACCGCCAAGCATTGCGGGGGAGGGGTCCGGGAATGCCCGGTCACCCTTGTAGGTGGCCGTCGCATTCATCGACTTCACCAACGATTTCATGATCGCGAATCGTGAGGAATAGTAGTAGTTCTGGCGGGTGGTGGGGTTATTGAACTTAGCCAGGCTGACCGGAGCACTGTCGAGGTTGCCGGTCCAGACCGAGGATCCGACTTTCGTAGTGGTGGAAATCACCCAGTCCTGATGTCTCGTGGGGGAGGTTCCGGTCTTTCCGCCGATCGCCACTCCGTCGCGCGGATTCGACTGTGCACTGGTGCCGCCCGTCATACTTCCCGCCATTGCGTTCGCCACGCCCGCCGCCACATCCGCGCTCAGAGCCTGGTTGCAGGTGACGGGCTGCCCGGCCAGTTCCTTACCAGCGGCATTGATGATCTTGGTGATGATGATCGGGTCACAGTGCAGGCCAGCACCGCCGATGGTAGCGGCGACGCCAGCCATCGTGAGCGGTGCCTGCTCATTGGTGCCGAGGATATTCGACGGCCCGACGTGCAGGTCTCCCTTGAAGTCGGCTCGGTGCGCACCCATTGTCTTGGCAGTGTCCCGGATGGCGCACAGGTCCTGCTGGGTGGCCATTTGCATGAAAGCATTGTTGACCGATGCCATCAGTGCGGCCTTCACCGTCATGTAGCCGCCCCCGTAGTTGCTGTCGTTGTCGAGCGGGTAGGAAATGGGGATGGATCCGGGGTCGCACGGTGCCGAGAATTGCTTGGCAGTGTAAGTCTGCGGCCCGTGGCCATCGACGAGGTCGTTCAGTCCGTGTCCGGTAGCTAACCAGTTAGCCAGGTCGATGACCTTGTAGGTCGAGCCGGTTTCGAAACCACTCGCCCCCCCGTACGGTGCGTCGACGCTCAGGTTGTACGCCGTCGTGGCGGTGGCGTCGGAAGCGGCGCCATCGTCGAAGATCCTGTTCTGGGCCATTACCAGGATCTTGCCGGTGCCGATCTCGACCGTGTTTGCGGTCGCGCCCAGCTTGAACCGAGTTTCTTCCGCCGGTGCCTGCGTTTCGAGTACGGTTTGCGCCTGGTCGGTGAGGTCGAGGTCGATCGTGGTGTAGATCTTGTACCCGCCCTTGTCCCAATTGGCGCGTCGTTCGGCCGCATTGGCTCCGAGGGACTGCACAACGGGAGCGGCACCGAGGTCTACCGGGAGGTTATCCGCCGCTTTGATCACGCCGAGCGCGTAGTCGCAGGCCGCTGCCGCACTCAGGTGTGTTGCGGTGCGGCATCCGTTATTCGGAGCGCTTGGCTTCATATAGGACTCGATCGTGGTCGCGACGGCGTCGTCATGCTGCTTTTGAGTGATGTCCTTGGAACCGAGCATCGCATCAAGAATCTGGTCGCGGCGCACCTTGTTGGCGGGGTAGGTCTTGGGGCTGGCGAGTCCCTGGCTATTGGGATTCTGCACGATCGCGAGGAGACTCGCGGCCTGGGGCAGTGTGACATCTTTCGCGTGAACGCTGAAATACTGCAACGCCGCCGATTCGACCCCGTATGTCGTTGAGCCCATTCCGACGATGTTGAGATATCCGAGCAGGACCTCTTTTTTCGTGTAGGCCTTGTCGAGGCCGATCGCCAGTTTCATTTCCTTGAGCTTGCGGTCGTAGGAATAGCCGTTGGCCTGCTTGATCGCATCGTCGCGCTGCTTGGCTTGGTTGTCTCCGGTGTAAACGGCGGTAAAGGCCTGTTGCACGAGGATGTTCTTCACGAGTTGCATGTCGAGGGTGGAGCTTCCGCTCTGCTGGCCACCCTGTCCGTTCTTGACCAGGGCGCGGGCTATCGACTGCACGTCGACGCCACCATGCGTGTAAAACCGCCGGTCCTCGCCGTCGACCGCGGCCTGCTTGAGCAGCGGCGACACCGCATCCCAGCCCACTACCTGGCGGTTCTGCTTATAAATGGTGGCGAGGAGCACGGGCTGGCCACCGCTGTTCGCATAAATCTGGTTTTGCTGGGCCTGCTCGCCGATCTTTATGGAGTCGGGCAGGTTCTCAAAGATATCGATGGAGCCCTGCGCCGTCATGCTCGTGACGGCGATAGCCGGTGTGACCATCGCGGTGACCAGAACGCCGGCGAGAACACTGAACCCGACGAGGCCGAGCACCCCTCCGAGCACGCGGGACGGCTTCAAATTTTGGGCAGACATAGGATCAGGGTAAGGGATAACCGCCCTGTCAAACCTGAAGGGATGCCCAAATGACCACGTGGGAATACGTCACGACTCCACTTATCGTTCACAGTACCGCCGCGATTCTCAACAACTGGGGGTCTGAGGGCTGGGAGCTCGTGCAGGTCGTGACCGGGCCGGAAGGCGGGCTCGTCGCCTACTTCAAGCGCGAGAAAAAGGAAGCGAACTGATGCCACTGATCGCCGACCGTCTCGCTATTTTGGGGCTCGAGCTGCCGTCGCTCGCGACACCAGCCGGCGCCTACATCCCCGCGGTAGTGAGCGGTAATCTCGTGTTCACCTCTGGCCAGTTGCCTTTCGTGTCGGGAGCGCTTCCTGCCACCGGGAAAGTCGGGGGTACCGTCTCGCCGGAGGACGCCAAGACCTACGCCGCCACCTCTGTACTCAACGCCCTCGCTGCGGTGCAGTTTGCGATCGGATCCCTGGATCGGGTGACCCGTATCGTCAAGGTGGTGGGCTTCGTCGCATCCGACCCCTCTTTCACCGGCCAGCCGGGAGTGATCAACGGGGCATCGGAACTGCTCGGCGAGATCTTCGGCGATGCGGGCGTGCATGCGCGCAGTGCCGTCGGCGTAGCTGTGCTTCCACTCGACTCTCCCGTCGAGGTGGAACTGATCGTCGAGTTCGCGTAGACCCGATTACTTCAACCGGTCGCTGATGCTCTGCATTACCGAGGTGTCGGCGAGCGTGGTGGTGTCGCCGATGTCCCGTCCCTCTGCGACATCCTGGAGCAGCCTTCGCATGATCTTGCCGGAGCGTGTCTTCGGCAGCTCGGCGACGATGAAAATCTCGCGCGGACGGGCGATCGCCCCGATCTGCTCGGCCACGTGCACGCGGAGTAGGGCGCTGGCCGCATCGGCCGTGTGCGTCTCCGCGTGCTCGCTCCGCAGGATCACGAAGGCGACGACCGCCTGGCCGCTCGTCTCATCCGCTGCGCCGACGACGGCCGACTCCGCAACGATCGGATGGGACACGAGCGCCGACTCGATCTCTGCGGTCGAGAGGCGATGGCCCGAGACATTCATCACGTCGTCGACACGGCCGAGCAGCCAGATGTCACCATCCTCGTCGATGCGGGCACCGTCGCCGGCGAAGTACTTCGGGCCATTCGGAACATCGGCGAACTTCGACCAGTAGGTCTCCCTGAAGCGCTCCGGGTCACCCCAGATTCCGCGAAGCATCGACGGCCAGGGCTCGGTCACGACCAGCAGTCCGCCGCCACCGGCCGGTACCGGATACCCCGCCTCGTCGAGTACGTCGATCGAGATCCCCGGTAGTGCCACCTGAGCTGAGCCGGGCTTGAGCGTCGTGACGCCGGGCAGCGCAGAGACCATGATGGCGCCAGTCTCGGTCTGCCACCAGGTGTCGACGATCGGGGTCTTCCCCCCGCCGATCACATCGCGGTACCAGACCCAGGCCTCCGGATTGATCGGCTCTCCCACGCTACCGAGCACACGGAGGGAGCTGAGGTCGAAGTCATCCGGCACCTGCCGTCCGAGCTTCATGAACGAGCGGATGGCAGTGGGCGCCGTATAGAAAATGGTCACGCCGTACTTCTGGATGATCTCCCACCACCGGCCGCCGTGCGGCGAGTCGGGCGTGCCCTCGTAGAGCACCTGGGTCGCGCCATTGGCGAGTGGGCCGTAGACGACATAGCTGTGCCCGGTGATCCACCCGATGTCGGCGGTGCACCAGTAGACGTCTGTGTCGGGATGCAGGTCGAACACGTTCTTGTGCGTGAAGGCTGCCTGGGTGAGATACCCGCCGCTGGTGTGCAGGATGCCCTTCGGCTTGCCGGTGGTGCCGGAGGTATAGAGGATGAAGAGCGGCGTCTCGGCGGGGAAACCCTCCGCTTCGTGCTCGGCGTCTGCCCCGGCCATCGCCTCGTGCCACCACAGGTCGCGACCCTCGACCCAGTCGACGTCGTTCTCTGCGCGCTTGACGACGAGTACGTTCGTGACAGTGTGCTCGCCCTCCTTGGCGAGGGCGGTATCCACCGCGGGCTTGAGCGCACTGACCTTGCCCTTGCGCCAACCCCCGTCCGCGGTAATCACGAGCTTGGCGGCCGCGTCATCCACCCGGGATCGGATGCTGTCGGCGCTGAAGCCGCCGAAGATCACCGAGTGAACCGCTCCGATGCGGGCGACGGCGAGCATTGCGATGACGGCCTCGGGGATCATCGGGAGATAGACGGCGACCCGATCGCCCTTCTCGATGCCAAGGGAGGTCAGCAGGTTGGCCGCGCGCTTGACTTCGGTAGTGAGTTCGGAGTAGCTGATGTCGCGGCGGTCGCCGGGCTCGCCCTCCCAGTGCAGCGCGATGCGATCGCCGTGACCGGCGAGCACATGGCGGTCGAGACAGTTGTAGGCGACATTGAGCTCGCCGTCTTCGAACCAGGTCGCGAAGGGGGCGTTCGACCAGTCGAGGTCCTTCGTGAAATCTCTGTTCCAGTGCAACAATTCCCTGGCCTGCGCGGCCCAGAAGCCGAGGCGATCCGCAGCGGCCTCGTCGTAGAGGGCGCCAGTGGCCACGGCATCCGCCGTGAATTCCGGGCTGGGCGGAAAGCGGCGTTCCTCGTGCTGCAGGCTGTCAATGGAAGTATTGGACATCGGTATCCCTCGCGCTGGCGCAGGCGTCGATGCCCACGCGAAATCGTGTTCCGATCCTAAACCGCCCTGGAGTTACGCCCGATTGCGGGACGTCGCTCGCGCAGTCTGGGAGTGTCGCCTTCTCGAGGTGATTGTCTCTTGCGCGGCGGGGCTGCCGGAGTACAATTAAGGACGTTGAATGCAAATTCGACAAGCAACGCGCAGTGATTCCCCCCAATCCAGCGTTGCTGTGGCGGCGCCGGTTCCCCCCAACAGGCGCCGCCCCTCTCGTTAACCCTCTCGCTAGCAGGGTGCCCTGAGGGTTGTGTACCGGGTGCTCGCGGGCCGAGCCCTCTCCTCCTCCCCCGGTGAGCCTGTGCCGCTCTCTCCACCGTGCGCCACCACGCCCGCCCCGCCACCATGACGACGTTCTACCGTCGTTCGATGCTGATAGCCGATCCCATCGATCCGTCCCCCTCACTCGCATCGAGCCGCGATCGATTCGTCGCGAAACGGCCGGGATCGAGCCCCGGTGCCATCCTCCCCGTCGCTCAGGTGCCCATCGTTCCCCTGCGGCGCCTCTCTCGTGCGGGCCTCGAGCTCGATGAATTCGGCCCGCTGTCATCGTTTGTTTCGGACGCAGCAGTGACCGATGTCTTCGTCAACGGACCAACAGAAGTCTGGGTCGACCGGGGGCACGGCGCGATCCGCCAGGAACTCGCGCTTTTTGACGAGGAGATGCTGCGCGAGCTCGCGGTGCGGCTGATCGGGCTCGGCGGGCGGCATATCGACGAGTCGACGCCCTGCGTGGACGTGCGCCTGCACGACGGTATCCGGATCCACGCGGTGCTTCCTCCGATCTCGATTGACGGCACGCTTCTTTCTATCCGGCTACCGCGGGTGCAGCGACTCGGTCTCGACGATCTTGCTTCGACCGGTTTCTTCTCGACGGTCGACTTCGAGACGGTGTCAGAACTCGTCTCTCGGAGACAGAACCTGCTCATCACCGGAGCGGGTGGAAGCGGAAAGACCACCCTGCTCGCGGCGCTGCTGTCGAGCGCGGCTCCCGGTGACCGAATCATCGCCATCGAGGACGTGGGC
Organism: Glaciihabitans sp. GrIS 2.15; assembly: GCF_035984695.1. NCBI lineage: Bacteria > Bacillati > Actinomycetota > Actinomycetes > Micrococcales > Microbacteriaceae > Glaciihabitans > Glaciihabitans sp. GrIS 2.15. Next base: position 106,975 of record NZ_JAXCHU010000005.1, on the reverse strand, counting down.
GAGCTGCGCGTGGCTCATCCGCATTTCGTGTCACTCGAAGCGCGACAGGCGAATCTCGAGGGGGCTGGGCGGGTGGGGCTTGAGCGACTGGTGCGGGAAGCACTGCGGATGCGCCCCGATCGGCTTGTGCTCGGCGAGTGTCGCGGGGCAGAGATCCGCGAGCTGCTCGCCGCGCTCAACACCGGGCACGACGGCGGAGCCGGCACTCTTCACGCCAACTCCCTTGACGACGTCCCGGCGCGCATAGAAGCGCTCGGGGCACTCGCGGGCCTGAGCCCGACGGCCATCGCGCGCCAGACCGTCAGCGCTATCGGCACCGTCCTGCACCTCGAACGCGACCGGGATACCCGGCGGCTCGCCCAGATCGGGCGGTTCGAACTCGACCGCCGTGACCGTCTGCGCATGGTGGAGTGCACGACGGAGTCCCGTGCGACGGCGTAGTCGTGCCGCGGATCTCGAGCCGCTCGCGGCTGTGGTGCAGCGCCTCGGGGTGCTACTCGCGGCGGGTGTGGCACCCGCTTCGGGCTGGGCTTATGTGGCCGACGCGGCTCGAGGGAATGCCGCGACCGGAGCGCAGGAGGTGGCAGAGTCTGCCGCGCGGGGTGACTCCATTTCCGCAGCGATCATCACCGTTGCCCGGTCGAACGGGGCGGAGACAACGGCTTGGCGCGGACTCGCAGCGGCGTGGCTCGTGGCCAGCGATGCCGGAGCGCCCCTGGCCGCCACCCTCGCCGAGCTTGCCGAATCCCTCCGCTCCCTCGCCCAAAACCAGCGGGATCTTGAGACCGCGCTCGCTGGCCCGGTAGCCACCGCGCGGATGGTCATGGTGCTTCCCGTGGTCGGTATCCTGTTCGGTATCGCCCTTGGCTTCGACTCACTCCGGATCCTCTTCACGACTTCGCCCGGTCTGGTGTGTCTTGCACTGGGCATCTCCCTGATGCTCCTCGCGCAGCTCTGGAATCGCCGACTCATGCGCCGCGCACGACCCACCCACCTGACTCCGGGTCTCGCGCTCGACCTCATGGCGATCGCGGTCTCGGGCGGAGCATCCCTGATGCGCGCTCGGCGTGCCGTGGCCGATGCCCGCGAAACCTGCGGAATCGGTGACGACGGCAGCGAGGCTGCGATCGAGGACGTACTTGCACTCAGCAGCCGGGCGGGTATCCCCGCGGCAGCGCTGCTGCGAAGCGAGGCGACCGAGGCGCGACGGACGGCTCACAGCACCGGGGAGCGCACGGCCGCGACGCTCGCGGTGACTCTTATGCTGCCGCTCGGGTTGTGCATCCTGCCCGCGTTCATGTTGCTCGGTGTCGCGCCGTTGCTGATCGCCGTCGTCTCGTCCACAGTCACCGGATTGTGATTTCTCTTCACCGATGTCGGGGTGCCGGGGTGGGAAAGCAGGGCCTGCCGCACCATTGACGTGTCCGGCAGCCCACCGGTCACACGACGAGAGGAATGTGAACTATGAAGAGACTTCGCGCGCGGCTACGTCTGGGAGAGCTACATCGGGAGGAGGGCGCGGCCACGGCCGAATACGCGATCGCCACCATGGCAGCCGTGGGATTCGCGGGGCTGCTCGTCGCGATCCTGCGCAGCGACGAGGTGCGTGGCATGCTCACCGAGCTCGTGCATCGTGCGCTCACCTTCGCGGGCTGAACGCCGCCCCCGCCAGGTTCGCCGAGAGCGCGGCAGCGTGACGGCTGAATTTGCGACCGTCATCCCTGCCGTGCTCCTCGTGCTCGCGGCCTGCCTCTCCGGGATGCAGCTCTCCACCCAACAAATCCGGCTTCAACAGGTCGCGGCGACGGCCGCGCGAAGTGTTGCTCGTGGGGAGCCTCCGGGGGCGGCATCCGCGATCGTGAGGGGAGCGAACCTCCGGGTAGAGCATCGCGGAGAGCTGGTCTGCGTCACGGCATCCGCTCTCGGGTCGACGGTCGTGGGGCTGATCAGTGCGTTCACGGTGAGTGCGTCGAGTTGTGCGTTCGACGGGGGAAGGTGACCGGCGATGCGCGACGCGGTGGCGAGTGAGAGGGGCTCCGGGTCCATCCTCGCGGTGGCGATCGTCGCTGCGATGCTCATGCTGTTCTCGCTCGTGCTGCCGGTCGCCACAGTTTTATCGGCGCAACAGCGAGTGGCCGGAGCAGCGGATGCATCGGCGCTCGCCGCAGCGGATATCGCGGTCGGCATCCGCGCCGGAAGCCCGTGCCCCATAGCCGCTACCGTTGCCGCCGCGAACAACGCACGACTGGACGGATGTCTCGTCGACGGCACCACAGCCACAGTGCGGGTCACCGCTTCCGTGCTCGGTTTCGAGGTGTCCGCACGGGCAACGGCAGGCCGCCCAATCGGCCAGCGGAGTGGGCGTACCCATGACGCCGAGGGCGCGCAATGACGCCGCTGTCATGTTTCTGTGTGTATGGTGTGCGTGTCGGGACTACAACCGATATCTCCGACTCGCGATGCGTATCATCAGCGGTGCCGCCCTACGCTGAGCGAGGTTTGGTTTCACCCGGAGACCCACAGAGGCGGCGCGAGTCGCAGTAGTCGAGGAGTCAAGTGCCTGGCACGAAGAAGCTGGTCATAGTCGAGTCGCCCGCAAAGGCGAAGACGATTGCCCAGTATCTGGGCAACGGATACGAAGTGCTGGCCTCGGTCGGCCACATCCGCGACCTGATCGAGCCGAAAAATCTGCCGCCGGAGCTTAAGAAGGGCTCGCTCGGAAAGTTCTCCATCGATGTGGAAAACGGCTTCCTTCCTTATTACGTGGTCTCCGACCAGAAGAAGAAGACGGTCGCCGACCTGAAACGTGCGCTCAAGGGCGCCGACGAGCTCTTCCTCGCAACTGATGAGGACCGTGAGGGTGAGGCCATCGCCTGGCATCTCCTCGACGAGCTGAAGCCCAAGGTTCCGGTGAAGCGCATGGTGTTCCATGAGATCACCAAGGAGGCGATCGAGCGGGCGAGGGACAACACCCGTGACATCGATACCGCCCTCGTCGACGCCCAGGAGACCCGCCGCATCCTTGACCGGCTCTACGGCTATGAAATCTCCCCTGTGCTCTGGCGCAAGATCGGTCCTGGCCTCTCTGCCGGGCGCGTGCAGTCCGCCGCGACCCGCCTCGTCGTCGACCGCGAGCGCGAGCGCCTGGCCTTCGTGGCCGCCGGTTACTGGGACTTATCGGCGCTGCTCGCGGCATCCGCCGGATCGACACCGTTCGAGTCTCGCCTCGCCCGCCTCGACGGGGTGCGCGTCGCCAGCGGCCGTGATTTCGACGACACGGGCCAGCTCAAGGCGTCGACGAATGGCAAGCCGGATGCTATTGCTCTCGACGAGCAGGCTGCAACGGCTCTCGCCGAGGCATTGCGCGATCCGTCGGTGTCTGTCGTGGTGTCTTCGGTCGACTCGAAGCCATACACGCGTCGCCCCGCGGCCCCGTTTAGCACCTCGACGCTGCAGCAGGAGGCCGCACGTAAGCTGCGTTTCTCCGCTCGCCAGACGATGAGCGTGGCCCAGGGCCTCTACGAAAACGGGTACATCACCTATATGCGTACGGATTCTCTCAACCTCTCGCAGCAGGCGATGACCGCTGCCCGGAGCCAGGCGGCCTCGCTCTATGGCGCCGAGAGTGTTTCCGAGAAGCCCCGTACCTACGCGAGCAAGAGCAAGAATGCTCAGGAGGCGCACGAGGCGATCCGACCTGCGGGGGACACTTTCCGTACGCCGGGGGAGCTCCAGGGGACCCTTCGCGGCAACGACTGGAAGCTCTATGACCTCATCTGGAAGCGCACCGTCGCCTCCCAGATGGCCGACGCTAAGGGAATGACAGCGTCGGTGGTCATCACCGCCGGTCCCGTGCAGGGCACGACGATGGCCGAGTTCGCCGCGAGTGGCACGGTCATCACATTCCGTGGATTCCTCCAGGCCTATGAGGAGAGCCGCGACGAGGAGCGCAACGACGCTGCGGAGCCAGCCGAAGCCAAGCTCCCACCACTCACTGTTGGACAGAAGCTGACGGTGACGGATGTCACGGCGAAGGGCCACGAGACCAGCGCACCGCCCCGCTATACCGAGGCGAGCCTCGTTAAGACGCTCGAAGAGTTGGGGATCGGTCGTCCGTCGACCTATGCGTCGATCATCTCGACCATCATCGACCGCGGGTACGTCACCCCGCGCGGAACTGCCCTCGTGCCCAACTGGATCGCCTTTTCCGTGGTGCGCCTGCTCGAGGACTTTTTCTCCGACCTGGTGGAGTACGACTTCACGGCCAGCATGGAAGACGATCTCGACCGTATCGCCGACGGCAAGGAAGACCGCGTCGCCTGGCTCAACAGCTTCTACTTCGGCAGCGCGAAGCACCGCGGACTCCGCAGTGTTATCGACAACCTCGGTGAGATCGACGCCAAGAGCATCAACTCGATCCGGCTCGATGACGAGGTCACGCTCCGCATCGGCAAGTATGGTCCGTATCTCGAGGTCATGGATGGGGATGCCGCGCCGGAGGCGACCCCCCGCCGCGTGAACATCCCCCCGGAGCTCGCGCCCGACGAACTCACCGTCGCGAAGGCGCACGAGCTGATTGATGCTCCCGTCGTCGTGGACCGGGTGATCGGGGTCAACCCGGAGAACGGCAAAAACGTCGTAGCCAAGGACGGTCGGTTCGGGCCGTACATTACCGAGGTGGATCCGGAACCTGCGGTGGTCGAGCCGGTCGAGACCGCGGTTGCGGAGCCGGTCGTTGACCCCGCCACCGGCGAGATCATTGAACCGAAGAAGAGGCGCGCCGCGCCGAAAAAGGCGGCAGCGATCAAGCCGCGCACGGCATCCATCTTCAAGTCGATGGACCTGGCGACTGTCGATCTCGACACCGCGCTGCGCCTTTTGGCGCTGCCTCGCATCGTCGGCCAGGACCCGGAGAGTGGCGAAGAGATCACCGCCCAGAACGGCAAATTTGGCCCGTACCTGAAGAAGGGCGTCGACACGCGCTCCCTCACTGAGGAAGACCAGATCTTCGAGATCGATCTCCCCGGCGCGATCGAGCTCTATTCCCAGCCGAAGTACGGCGCTCGCCGCGCATCAAGCGCCCTCAAAGAGTTCGACGCTGACCCCGAGAGCGGCAAACCCATCCGAATCAAGGACGGTCGCTTCGGCGCTTACGTGACCGACGGTGTCACCAACGCAACGATCCCGCGGGGGGAGACAATCGAGGAAATCGACTTCGAGCGAGCAGTTCAGATACTCGCCGACAAGCGCGCGAAAGGGCCGGTAGTGAAGAAGCCAGCGGCCAAGAAGCCCGCCGCAAAGAAGCCAGTGACCAAGAAGCCCGTCGCAAAAAAGCTGGCAGCCAAATCGCCGGTTGCCAAGAAGCCCATCGCAAAAAAGCCCGCCGCCAAGAAGCCCGCCGCCAAGAAGCCCGTGGCTGCGTCGTCGACCGCGGCGCCAGAGCGCACGCAGTAGGCACGCGTGCGGTGCTCAGCGTGACCGGTCTATTCATCACCTTCGAGGGCGGCGATGGATCGGGCAAATCTACCCAGGCCAGCTTGCTCGCGGAGTGGCTCGAGGCATCCGGTCGCACGGTCGAGCGCTCACGGGAGCCGGGCGGAACCGAGCTCGGGCTCGAGCTGCGTGAGATCGTGCTGCACCGTCGCGGACACATCGCTCCGCGCGCCGAAGCCCTGATCTACGCCGCCGATCGTGCCCACAACATCGCTACCAAGGTGCGGCCGGCGATCGAGCGCGGCGAGATCGTGATTCAGGACCGCTACCTCGACTCTTCGGTGGCGTACCAGGGCGCCGGACGGGTGCTCGATCCCATCGAAGTGCGTGACATTTCGATCTGGGCCACCGAGGGGTTCCTGCCGCACCTCACGATCCTGCTCGATCTCGACGAGACGATCGGCCGGGAGCGGCTGGATGCGGCGCGCACCAAATACGACCGGCTCGAGGCCGAGAAGAGCGACTTTCATTCCCGGGTACGAGCCGGATTCCTCGCGCTCGCGACGGCGGAACCTGAACGCTTCCTCGTGCTTGCGGCCACCGACCCGATCACGTCGATCGCGGCGGACATTCGAGCGCGTGTGACCGGCCTCTTATAGCCTTCTCGTATCTCCCTCGCCTGCCCGCGTGAACTCCTGCACTCCGGGCAGTGACTGCGCGAACGGCGGAATGCCGCGCGGGCGAGTAGGGTCGGCCGCTCCGCTTAGGCTGGATGCATGACCGTGTGGGATGAATTGACCGGCCAGTCGGAGGCGATCGCAATCTTCCGCGCGGCTGCGGCCGACTCGACGCTCGGCGACTCCCCCATCGGGGATTCGGCCATGACTCACTCCTGGCTCATCACCGGCCCGCCCGGCTCCGGCCGATCGAACCTTGCCTATGCGTTCGCCACGGCACTGCTCAGCCCCGCGGCGACCGGCGGTGTCGGCAACCCCGACGGCGACGAGGGCACCCGGCGCCAGGTCGCCGCCCGCACGCATCCCGATCTGGCCGTGCTCAGTACCGAGGGCGTGATCATCAAGATGGATGACGTGCGCCGGCTTGTCTCGAGCTCCAATTTCTCCCCCTCGGTGAGCCGGTACCGCGTGATGGTGATCGAAGACGCGGATCGCATGCAGGAGCGCACCTCCAATGTGCTGCTCAAAGCTCTCGAAGAGCCACCGCCGCGAACGGTGTGGATTCTCTGTGCGCCGAGCGAAGCGGACCTGCTGCCCACCATCCGCTCCCGCGTGCGGACGGTGCGACTGCGGGTTCCGAATGTCGCGGAGGTCGCCGAACTCATCGCACTGCGCGACGGGGTGGACATCGCGACCGCCACGCGCGCTGCCCGCGAGTCGCAGAGCCACATCGGCATGGCCCACCGCCTCGCCACGAACGAGGATGCACGGCGCCGCCGCCAGCAGACCATCGAAATCGCGCTCGGTATCCATACCGTGTCGGGGGCGGTGATCGCTGCGGCGAAACTGCTCGAGCTCGCCGGCGAGGATGCCAAGGCGATCACCGAGGAACGCGACGCCGAAGAGCGCGAAAGGGCGCTCCGATCGCTGGGTATCGAACCGGGCGGCACCATTCCACCGGCCCTCCGCGCACAGTTGCGCACGCTCGAGGATGACCAAAAACGTCGGGCTACCCGCAGCCTGCGCGATGGAATCGACCGCATCATGGTCGATCTGCTGTCGCTCTACCGAGACATCCTGCTCCTGCAGCTCGACGCCCGGACCGAACCGATCAATCTCGCGATCGTCTCCCAGCTGACGAGCGCGAGTGCGGCTTCGACGGCGGCAGAGACCCTCGCGACGATGGACGCCATTGCCACCGCCCGCACACGCATCGACGGCAACGTGGCTCCGGCCCTCGCCCTCGAAGCCATGCTGATCTCCACTGCTCGCTGAGGGATATTCATGACCGCTCGCACTACCCGCGCCGTGCTTATCGCGGCTGCTCTCGCCATCATCCTTCCGCTCTCCGGGTGTGTCGCATCGTTCCTGCCGAAGGCGCAAAGCACGCGGTCGACCCCGACGGGCGAGAAGGTCAGCGCCGACCTCACGCCGTTCTACAGCCAGGTGCTGAACTGGAAAGCCTGCGAGGGCGGCGACTTCCAATGCGCGACGGCGAAGGCGCCGATGGACTGGAAAAACCCCGCAGCCAAATCGATCGATCTCGCGCTCATTCGCAAGACCGCGACCGGCACGGCGCTTGGCTCGCTACTCGTCAACCCCGGCGGTCCGGGAGGGTCGGGCTACGACTTCATCCGCGACAGCCTCGACTATGCGGTCGATAAGAAGCTGCAGCAGAACTACGACATCGTGGGCTTCGATCCCCGCGGGGTGAACAAGTCCTCGGCGGTGAAGTGCTACCAGGACCCGGTCGAAATGGACAAATTCCTCTTCGGCAACTCCCCAAACCCCTTCGGTTCAGATGCCTGGATCGCTGACCAGCGCACCAATAACACCGCGTTCGGGGCGGCCTGCCTCAAGTACACCGGAAACCTCCTGGGGTTTATCGATACCAATAGCGCTGCTCGTGACCTCGACATGCTTCGGTCGACTCTCGGTGACAAGAAGCTCAACTACCTCGGCTACTCCTACGGCACGCTGCTCGGCGCGACCTATGCGGAGCTCTTCCCGAAGAAGACCGGCCACCTCGTGCTCGACGGTGCCCTCGACCCGGCGACAACCAGTTTTGACGTGGGAGCTACCCAGGCGCAGGGCTTCGAGAGCGCACTGCTGGCCTACATCAAGGATTGCGAAACCGGCAAGGACTGCCCGTTCAGCGGGTCCGGCGCGGCTGCGATGGCCGAGATCCGTTCATTGCTTGACAGTCTCAACGTGAGCCCGCTGCGCGCGAAGGATGGTCGCGAGCTCTCGAGCAGTGTGATGTTCAACGCCATCATCTTCCCTCTCTACAACAAGTCCAACTGGCCTTCTCTCACGCAGTTGTTCACCACAGTGATGCGCGGCGACCCCTCGGTGGGGTTCCAGCTCGCCGACGCCTACTACGGGCGCACAGCCGACGGTACCTACAAAGACAACTCGACCGAGGCGTTCATCGGCATCAATTGTCTCGACTACGCAGCCGAGTCCACCACCGACGCGAGCTTGAGGGCGGATGCGGCGAAGCTCACCTCTCTCGCACCGACCCTCGGGGCCCAACTCTCCTACGACACCTCGTGTGCTTCGTGGCCGTTCCAGCCCACCCGCATGCGGGGATCGATTGCAGCGGATGGTTCGGCGCCGATCCTCGTCGTGGGAACCACCAACGACCCGGCCACGCCATATGTGTGGGCGAAGGCGCTCGCGAAAGAACTCCGGAACGGCCATCTCATCACCTACAAGGGCGAAGGCCACACGGCATATAACAAGTCCAACTCCTGTGTGAATAACGCCGTCGACGACTTCTTCGTCGCCGGAACCGTGCCGAAAAAGGATCCGCAATGTTGATCCCGCACCCTGTCCGCCTCGCCATGATCGCCATCGCGAGCGCAGGCCTCCTGCTCCTCAGCGGGTGCACCACCTCGCTCTTCCCGAGGGTTGAACACACGTCACAGCCCACCAGCGAGAGTGTTCCGGCCGCAGTTGCCCCCTACTACCACCAGTCCCTCACCTGGAAGAACTGTGGGAAAAGCCAGCAGTGTGCCACGGCCGTCGCGCCGATGGACTGGCGCAAGCCCTCGAAGACGACGGATATCTCGCTCGCCCTGACCCGGGCATCCGCCACTGGCACGCGGTTGGGCTCACTGTTCGTGAACCCGGGCGGCCCAGGGGCGTCCGGCTACGATCTCGTGCACGACGACCTGGACTACGCGGCGTCGAAGACCCTGCAGAAGAGGTACGACGTGATCGGCTGGGATCCGCGCGGAGTCGGCCGGTCGACACCGGTCACCTGCTATGACGATAAGAAACTCGACGAGTTCATTTACGGGGTGGCCAAGAATCCGGTGAACAGTCCCGCCTGGGTCACCGAGGTGACCGACCAGTCCAAGGACTTCGCGGCATCCTGCCTCAAGAACACCGGGCCGGCCCTCCAATTCATCGATACCCAGAGCACCGTGCACGATCTCGACATGCTGCGCGCCGTCGTGGGGGACACGAAGCTCAACTACCTCGGCTACTCCTACGGCAGCGACATCGGCATGTACTACGCCGATCGCTTCGCGAAGAAGGTCGGCCACGTAGTGCTCGACGGTTCCACCGACTCGACACTGTCGATCTTCGACATCAACCTCACGCAGTCCGCTGGCTTCGAGAACGCTCTCAAGGCCTATCTCGCGGACTGCTCGTCGACGAAGGGCTGTCCGTTTCCGGGGTCGGTAGACGACAGCCTCGCGAAGATCTCCGCGCTGTACGACCGGCTCACCGTCACTCCGATCGATGCCCCCGACGGTCGGGTGCTCGACCAGAACCTGCTCGACACTGCCATCAATTCCGCCCTCTATGACAAATCGTCGTGGCACTATCTCAGCGATATGTTCAGCGAGATCAAGAAGGGCACCACCGATACCGCGTTCGTGCTCGCCGACTCCTACAACGGCCGCAATGCCAACGGCAGCTACAAGGACAATTCCCTCGAGGCGTTCATCGCGATCGGATGCCTCGACTATCCGACCGTGACGGATCCGGCCGTGATCGCGCGCGAGAACGCCCAGTTGATTCAGGCCGCACCCACCCTGACCCGCGCCACAGTGATCGGCGATGTGACGTGCGAGAACTGGCCGTTCCACAACCGCGAGGCGCCGGCTGCGGTGACCGGAGCCAACGCGGCGCCAATTCTCATCCTCTCCTCAACCGGTGACCCGGCGACGCCGTACCAGTGGGGTGTCGCGCTGTCGAAGCAGCTCAAGAGCGCCCACCTCGTCACGCGCCACGGAGAGGGCCACACGGCGTACAACCGCGGCATCCCGTGCATTGACAACACCGTCGATCGGTACTTCGTATCGGGTACCGTGCCGAAGAAGGACCCCGATTGCACGGGATAGTACTCGGCCACGGTTTGTGCATAATTGCAGAGAGTGCAAGAATGGTGCCATGACACTCGACCACGCTACGGCAGGACTCCGCGAACGCAAACGTCTCGCCACTGCTCGTGCGATCGAGGTGGCGGCAATCACCCTGGTCGCCGACAAAGGCCTCGACAAGGTGACCGTCGACGAGATCAGTCGCGTCGCCGACATCTCTCCGCGCACCTTTTTCAATTATTTCGCGTCGAAGGAGTCCGCGCTCGTCGGCGCGACACCCGAGCCCCCCACCTCGGATGCCATTTCCGCCTATGTGAACGCCTCGGGCGGCACGGTATTCGACGGGCTCGGCGCGCTGCTCGCCGCCGCTACCGAGGGCACTTCAAACGACACGGAGCTGATGCTCAAGCGGCGCAGCCTGCTCAAGGACTACCCCCAGCTATTCGCGATGCGCATGGCGGCGATGCGTGAATTCGAGGATCGGGTGCGCGAGATTGTGGCGCTGCGTCTGGTGGCGGATGACCCCGCTCTCGCCACGGATTCCGACCTGCTGCTGAGCCGCTCCCGTCTCATCACGAACGTGGCCTTCGGCGCCATGAAGCACGCGTGGGTCAGCTGGGCCGACAAAGAAGGTGGCACCTCGCTGAGCGAGAAGCTCAAGGATTCCTTTGACGAACTGGGTCGCATCCTCGCGCCGGTGCGCTCCGTCTAATCGGCTAAGCTTTCAGGCGTTGCCCGCGAGAAATCGTGTGCACGCCGCCTTAGCTCAGTCGGTAGAGCATCTCACTCGTAATGAGAAGGTCGTCAGTTCGATTCTGACAGGCGGCTCCACAGAAAGTGCTGGTCCCAGGCTTGTCATTGCAGGGACGAAGAGCTGGCCGCAGAACGTGAAAAGCCCGCGCCGGGTTTGTCTTTTTGATGCAAAGACCGTACCGTCGCCCGTTTCGCCACCGCCTTGCTCGAACGGTAGAAAGGGCGTTCTATTGGAGTAGTTCATCTTTGGTGGACCCGATCCTCCGGGCGCACCTCGGACAGGGCGGGGCGCACCGAGAAACAGGGAGAGAGAAAATGACCACCATCGCAATCATCGGAGCCGGCGCTGGATTGGGCCTTGCTGTCGCACGCCGCTTCGGCCGTGAAGGCTTCACCGTCGCTCTGATCGCCCGCAACCAAACCCGTGTCGACAACCTGGCCGCAACACTCACCGCGGAAGGGATTGGCGCGAGAGGGTTCATCGCGAACGTTCGAGACGCTGACTCTTTGACCGGCGCTCTCACCCTGGCAGCGGAGCAGCTCGGCCCGATCGAAGTACTGCAGTACAGCCCGCTGCCAGCCAAAGAGTTCATGCGGCCGGTTCTGGAAACGGTCGCTGAGGACCTCGTTGGTCCGGTGGAATTCTCGATTTACGGACCCGTCACTGCCGCACACTTGGTGATCCCCGGTATGCGCTCTCTCGGTCGAGGAACCTTCCTCTTCATCAACGGGGCCAGTGCCGTGCGCCCCGGTGCCACCGTCACGGGAACTTCGATCGCTTTCGCCGGAGAGAGCGCCTACGCGCAACTGCTTCACGACGCTCTCGCCCCCGAAGGAATCCACGTTGCTCAGCTGATAATCCCGCAAGGGATCGGGGGCGGAGAGCCCTCGCACGAGCCGGATACTCTGGCGGAGACGTTATGGACGATCCACACCAACAGGGACGAATTTCGAACCTACGCCGCACCTCTCGTCTAACGGTTGCCAGTGATCGTCGCTGAAGACGATTGACCTCCCAGCGCCGAAGCCATCGCATATGATACCCTATGGGGGTATAAGCGAAAGGCTGACTCATGGTGGGGTACACCGCTAATAAGGACGATCTTCTCAAGCGGCTTCGGCGTGCTGAAGGCCAGGTGCGGGGAATCCAGCGGATGGTCGATTCCGACACCTACTGCATTGATATCCTCACGCAGGTTTCCGCTGCGACAAAGGCGCTCGAAAACGTTGCTCTCGCGTTGCTTGATGATCATCTCGCGCACTGCGTCGCCGAGGCCGCGCGTGAAGGGGGCTCTGTCGCAGACGGCAAGATCAAAGAAGCCTCTGCAGCGATCGCGCGCCTCGTTCGATCCTGACGTCGAATCCGCCACAACCAACCAACCATTCAGAAAAGAGATTTGCCGTGTGCAACTCCACCCCCTCAACGACTGACCTCGGTTTGACCGACAAGAACCACGCCTGCAGCTGTGGCACCGACAATCACGGCGGAGCCCACTCCGATGCGGGAGAGGCGAAGACGGAGGGCACAGTGCGGGAGCATTACCTGATCGAAGGCATGACCTGCAGTCATTGCGTTGCGAGTGTCACCGAGGAGCTCTCCGCGGTGGACGGGGTCGAGAGTGTGAGCGTGGATCTGCACGCGGGCGGCACATCCCGCGTCATGGTTGTCAGCTCCAAACCGGTGCCGGTCGGTGACGTTCGCGCCGCAATCATCGAAGCCGGATACTCGTTGGTCACGGTATAGCAATGGCAGAGACCGACGTCGAACTAGAGATCGGCGGGATGACCTGCGCGTCCTGCGCAACCCGTATCGAACGCAAATTGAACCGGCTCGATGGCGTGGAGGCGACCGTGAACTACGCGACGGAAAAAGCGCGCGTCAAGAGTTCGAGCGCGGTCGACATCCAGGCTTTGATTGCGACAGTTGCATCGGCGGGCTACACCGCGACCGCGCCGTTGCCGCGCGAAGCACCGAGCTTCGACACTGCCACGGCGAAACCCGACGAGGTCGTCTCCCTGCGTGCCCGGCTCCTCATCTCTGCCGCGCTCGGGATCCCCGTGGCGATCCTGTCGATGATTCCTGTGCTCCAGTTCACTAACTGGCAGTGGCTCGCGCTCACTCTCGCTGCTCCGGTCGCGGTCTGGGGAGCGTTGCCGTTCCACCGGGCCGCCTGGGTCAACGCCCGGCACGGGGCGACGACCATGGACACTCTCGTCAGCGTCGGAGTTCTTGCTGCATTCGGCTGGTCGCTCTATGCGCTGTTCTTCGGAACAGCCGGGGAGCCCGGCATGCGGATGAGCTTCAGCTTCATTTCGATGCGCGGATCCGGCGCGAGCGAGATTTACCTCGAAGTTGCAAGTGCGGTGACCATTTTCCTTCTCGCCGGACGGTATGTCGAAGCTCGCGCCAAGCGGGAATCCGGCGCGGCGTTGCGAGCGTTGCTTGAGCTGGGGGCGAAGGAGGCGATTCTGTTGACCAACGGTGTTGAGACTCTCGTCGCCGTGTCGAAGCTTGCGATCGGCGACCGGTTCATCACGCGTCCCGGCGAGAAGATCGCAACGGACGGTCTGGTCGTAGAGGGGGCCTCGGCGGTGGACCGGAGCATGCTCACCGGAGAGTCCGTGCCGGTGGAGGTGGCTGTCGGAGACCGCGTGGTCGGTGCGACGGTGAATGTGGGCGGACGTCTCGTCGTCGAGGTAACGCGCATCGGATCTGAGACCGAACTCGCGCGCCTTGGCCGCCTCGTCGAAGAGGCCCAGACCGGGAAGGCCGAAGCCCAGCGGCTCGCCGACCGGGTGTCGGCTGTTTTCGTGCCGATCGTCTTCGGACTCGCTGCACTCACCTTTGTCGGTTGGCTCGTATTGGATGGGTCGATCGAGGCCGCTTTCACGGCAGCCATCGCCACCCTGATTGTTGCGTGCCCGTGTGCCCTTGGTCTCGCCACCCCCACCGCACTGCTCGTGGGTACCGGTCGCGGATCGCAGCTGGGAATCCTCATCCGCGGTCCGCAGGTGCTCGAGCAGACCCGCCGTGTCGACACAATCGTGCTCGACAAGACAGGAACCATCACCACCGGCGAGATGACGGTGGTCTCGGTAATCCCGATGGGCGGGGAGACCAATGAGTCCCTGTTGAGAAGTGCTGGCTCCGCTGAGGTTGGCTCGGAGCATCCGGTCGGTCGCGCCATCGTCTCTGCTGCCGGAGAGAACATCGCCTCCGCAGATTCCTTCGTCGCGACCGCAGGGTCCGGCGTCCAGGCCGTTGTCGGCGGAAGCGCCGTGCTAGTCGGCCGTGCCTCCTGGCTCGCGGAGAGTTGGAGCCTTCCTCTTCCGCGGCAGCTACGGGTCAGCGTTGACGCGGCGGAATCGGCCGGTCGCACGGTGCTCATCGTCGCTGTCGACGGGGAGCTCCGTGGGGCAATCGTCGTCAGTGACACCGTAAAGCCGACCAGCGCGGAGGCCGTGACACGATTAGCCTCACTCGGACTGACACCGGTGTTGCTCACGGGAGACAATGCGGGAGCCGCCGCCGCGGTTGGAGCAGAAGTAGGCATCGCCGACGTGCGCTCGGGTGTCACACCACAGGGCAAGCTCGACGTGATCCGGGCGCTTCAGGCCGAGGGCCGGGTGGTGGCGATGGTCGGTGATGGTGTGAACGATGCCGCCGCTCTCGCCGCTGCCGACCTCGGCATCGCGATGGGCACGGGAACGGATGCCGCGATCGCCGCGAGCGACGTCACAGTGCTGAGGGGCGATCTTCTCGCTGTCGTCGACGCGATCCGCCTCTCCAGGAGCACCCTCGGAACGATCAAGGGGAATTTGTTCTGGGCCTTCGCCTACAACGTTGCCGCTATACCGATTGCCATGCTCGGACTTCTCAACCCGGTGATCGCCGGCGCCGCAATGGCGTTTTCATCCGTGTTTGTGGTGACGAACAGCCTGCGGTTGCGTCGCTTTCGGGCAGGCGTGCCAGCGGCTCTATCCCCAGTCTCACCGGTCGTGAAAATACCCGAGCCAGGTATCCGCTGACGGAGCCGATCTCTCAAGACGGTGGGCTATCGTGGGGCGAAATTGAGCAAGAAGATCGCGAATGATGTCGTGGGAGTGGCAATGGTCGAGAGAATGAGCGGCATCGGGCGTATCTTCGCGACCACATCCCTGAGTCGACTGCTTCTGGCATCGCTCACAATTGCCGCCATTCTGCTGGGACTCATCGGTATGCACGCGCTTTCGGCTGGCGTGGACACTCAGGGCAGCCATGCTGCTCACTCCGAGCTGGCGTCGGGGCACGGAAACCCAATGCAGATGGCGCCCGGGTCCGATGAAAGTGCCACGCTCGGGATTGCTTCAGCGCTTCTCCTTCCTGTCGGACTGGTTCCGGTAGAGGGGTGCACCGGGATGTGCGCAATGAATTGCCTGCTGCTCGGCATGGTCTGTGCTCTCAGCTTCCTGGTTGCCCTTACCGCTGTGCTTTTCGGCAAGCTCCGGGTGCGGCTGTTGTCCGGCATCCGAACAGTGACGCGTGTTTCTCCCATCACCAGTTCGAAAGTCGTCATACCGTCCGCTCCCTCGCTCAACGCTCTCTCCATTAGCAGGACCTGATCAGACACGCGGTTTCCCTCCCGAATTCGGGAGTCAGGTAAGTCGCTGCACCAGCAGCAGTTCCGTTGTCTCGTTCTTTTCTCCCGATTGGATTTTCCTATGTACACCCCACGAAAGATTTTCGTTATTCTCGCTATCGTCGGCAGTGTCGTTACGGTGAGCGCCTGCTCCACCGCGGCGACCCCGGGCACGACTGGCTCGTCCTCGAGTGCGTCAGCTGCGTTCACTAAAGCAGACGTCAGCTTCGCAACCGAAATGTCCGCCCACCACCAGCAGGCCGTAGAAATGTCGCAAATGCTGCTCGACAAGAGCGACATCGACCCACGCGTTGTCACTCTCGCCCAGGAAATCAAAGCCGCGCAGGGTCCTGAGATCAAGCAGATGAAGTCCTGGTTGTCCGATTGGGGCCAGAAGCCAGACAGCATGCCGGGAATGGATATGGGCGGAACGCTGATGTCCGATTCGGACATGAACGATCTGAAGAGCTCGACGGGCCTGGCGGCAAGCAAGCTGTTCCTCACCCAAATGACGGTGCACCACAAGAGTGCGCTCGTCATGGCGAAGACAGAAGTCGACTCGGGAAAGAACGCCGACGCTGTGAAGCTGGCGAAAAACATCATCTCGACCCAGACCACCGAAATCACCACAATGAGCGACATTCTCGCTTCGCTCTAATGCCCCGTCGCTGGCCTCTGGGGCAGGTTTCGTTGAAGAAGCGACCTGCCCCGAGGATCGGCGCTGACACGCCTTGCGCGCATCGAAATGGATACCAGTGACCTCTCGCATATTCCTGCTTCACAATGGCGCTTTGCAACCGCCCGGTCATCCGGATCTCACCGTATCCTCTGACGCCGATCTGGGGCTCGTATCCAGTACCGATCAGGGAAAGAGTCGGAGTGCCGTCTCGCTGACGGGGACAACTGATTTTCATGATCCGGAGATCAGCCATTCGAGCCGGGGGCGACCACAACCTACGGATTTGACAGCGCGGACACTGTCATTCGGGTTAGCAGCGAGGGGGGATCGACGTGGACGTCGGGCGCCGCTCTGGCGATGTTTGTGAGATCTTTATTCGGTTCTCACTGAACATCCCACGGTGGCTGCTCACGTTGCCGAAGCAGCGCTCAAGATCCCGAATGCACGTCATCGCCTTCCGAGGCTGGGCCAGGTGGTTTAACGGCGATGAGTTCGGGGGGTTCGACGGGCTGGGACACTCGCTGCTCCCGGGGGATCCATCCGTCCCGGAAGACCGAAATCTCTGGCCGGGGGTGTCGTCGGGTTTGGATGACGAACAGCGTGATGCCAAGCGCAATTGCAACGAATGAAGCCCAGACGTTAGCAGGGATGCCGAGGAAGCCGTCGCTCGTCGGGTCGATGCGGATCGCCTCGAGCCAGCTGCGACCAAGTCCGTACCAGATCAGGTAGAGACCGAATGCGCGGCCCCAGCGCAGCGCCAGCTTGCGTTCCAGGAAGAGGATCACCGCCACACCGATCAGATTCCAGATGATCTCATACAGGAACAGTGGGTGAAACAGCGTGCATGCAGCGAGCCCGGGGGGAAATTTCGCATTCGAGGATTCGATCTGCAGACCCCAGGGGAGAGTCGTCGGCAACCCGAAGAGCTCGTGATTGAAGTAGTTGCCGAACCGGCCGAGTGACTGGGCCACCAGCATCGCCGGGGCGAGGGCATCCGCGAACGACCAGAAGCGGATCCCGTGTCGGCGGCAGCCGATGTATGCGCCAAGGGCGCCGCCAAGCAGCGACCCGTACAGTGCGTTGCCTCCGTCCCAGATCGCGAAGATATTCCAGAGGTTGGCGCCCGAGAAGAAGTAATCCCCGAGGTGAGTGAACACGTGATAAAACCGAGCTCCGACGATCCCGATGGGAACGGCCCAAATGATGATGTCGAGGACGACACCGGACTTCGCGCCACGAGTGCTAAGTCTTCGTTGTGTGATGATCACCGCGGCGATGATGCCGGCGAGAATACAGAGTGCGTAAGTGTGAACCGTCAGCGGCCCCAGGGGGAACTGCGACCACACGGAAGGGGGACTGGGAATGCTGGTCACTGCGGTCATCTCAAGCCCTCCAAGATTTGCAAGCTGTCTTCCTCGAGCTATCGGGTCCGTCACCTCGCGCTGCACAAGAGCGTTGGTGTGGCATGCCCGCAGGATAGCCCACGGGGCAAGGCGTGCGTTTTCAGTCTGGGTGAGAGTGCAGCCCGGAAACACGGGCGCCGGTCACCGCGCGAATGGCCATATCGTCGAGGTTCGGTAGTGCTTGGCCAATCCGATGTTCGGCCTCATGAACGATACTTTCGGATTTGGACAGGGCAGTGTCAGCGACGGTGACTTCCGCTGCGCCCTGGAGCCGATGCCCTACCCACCGCAGTTGCACCCTCGTAACGCCCAGAACCCCCGGCGTCGCCGAGAGCGCATCCTCGGCGCGAGCAACAAGCTCTGGCTCGATCGCATCCATCAGCCGTCCACCGATGCTTCGCACCGTGCCCCAGAGCAAGAAGATGATCGCCACGGAGATGAGGAGTCCGACGATCGGATCCGCCAGCGGAAAGCCGAGCATGACACCAATTGCGCCGACAACCACGGCGAGAGAGGTGAAGCCGTCAGTGCGTGCGTGCACACCGTCGGCAACCAGGGCGGCCGATCCGATCCTCTGGCCGACACGGATTCGGTAAATTGCGACCGCTTCGTTGCCGACGAAACCGATGACTCCGGCAGCGAGGACCCACCACAGATTATGCAGTGGCTGAGGATCGAGGAGCCGGTTGATTGACTGCCAAGCCGCCACAACTGCGGAGAGAGCCACGACCGCCACGATAAAGAGGCCAGCCAGGTCTTCTGCTCGGCCGAAGCCGAAGGTATGGCGGCGGGTTGCGACGCGGCGCCCCAACACGAAAGCGACCCAGAGAGGTACGGCGGTCAATGCGTCGGAGAAGTTGTGGATGGTGTCGGCAAGAAGTGCAACCGAGCCGCTGATGAGCACCACCACTAGTTGTAGGACGCTGGTTCCGAGCAGGATGAACAGGCTGATCTTGAGGGCGCGCACGCCCTCTTTGCTCGCTTCCAGGGCGTCGTCGATCGAATCTGCTGCGTCGTGGGAGTGCGGCACGAACAGACCGTAAAAGAATCCCTTGATACCGGTTGGGTGAGAGTGCCCGTGTTCACCGGCGTGATCGTGGCCATGTCCATCCGAGTGGCCGTGGTCATGGTCGTGGTCATCGAGATGAGAATGAGGCTCATCGGCATGCGATTGTGGGGGAGGTGTCGCGCTCACGAGTGGATCTCGGCCGAGTCGAGGCGAGGGGCGCGTTGAACGGGGATGATGGAACTCTCATTCCTGTGATGGTGGTGCGGGGGATCATTGCTGAGCGAGTGCTCGGCTTGAAAGATGGCGTCACTCACCAGCTGCCTCGCATGCTCGTTCGCGAGTCGGTAGAACACACGCGTGCCCTCCTGGCGGCTGGTCACAAAACGAGCGAGCCGAAGCTTCGCCAAGTGTTGAGAGACCGCGGCTGGCGTTTTTTCGACGATGTCCGCCAATTCGTTGACGGATAGTTCCTCGCCACCCAACGCGAGGATGATGCGTACCCGTGTGGCATCGGCGAGCATGGCGAACACTTCGACGGCCAGTTCGACGTATTGGCTGTCGGGTTCCGTTCCCCCGCATCGCATATCTGCATTCATACGCAGATTATTGCACAACAGAGACGCGGATGCCCGACCACTCGATTGCGATTAGGGCATCGAGTGCGGCGTGATCAATCGGTCGCCGTCGGCGCGCTCATCTCTGGCGCTCCCTTCTAGGAGTTGCATCGGCGGAAGTTCGGGTCTCCGCGCCCTAAAGTGTCACGCGCGCCCGATCTTTTCGGCGCGCGTGGCACTTTTGGGCGCTGCGGTGGAGGCGATGCCGAGGTCGTCCCCGAGCGTGACCCGCCCGCAGCAGCGGCGCAAGCAGCGTCACAGGTCAGCGCGGTTCGATCAGCCGTTCGAGAGCGGGAAGTGCCGCCTCGATCGAGGTGACCTCATCGGCCGTGAGCGGCTCGAGCAGTTCGGCGACCATCTGTTGGCGCACCCGCCGAGCCACCTGCACGGCTTCGAGTCCGGCATCCGTCACCTGGATCAGCGAGGCGCGACCGTCTGCCGGATCGGGAGTGCGCGAGACCAGTGCCTGTGCTTCGAGCTCGGCGACGAGCCGGGTGATGCTCGGGGCGGAGACAAGCTCCGCCTGCGCCAGGTCGGCGAGGCGCAACGGTCCGTGCTTGGCCACGGACACGAGCGTCGACAGCAGGCTGTGACTGAGCCCGCCCCGCGCCGACCGGAGACGACGCGTGAGCTGGCCGATCACGAACGCGAGACGGCCTGCGGAATCGGTGAGGAGTCGATCGATGGTGACACTCCCTTCCGCATCCGGCCAGCGCCTAACGATCTAGACGTTGCTCATCGTAGCGGTGGCCCCCTGCAGGACCTCCTCGCGAACCGGCTCCTCCTCGACGTGGATGTACTTGCCCCCGGCGGTGAGGGACGCTATCGCACCGATCACCGACATCGCCGCCGCTGCGATGAAGACGATCACGAGGCCGGCGTGGAATGGTTCGGCGATCAGCTGCGGGAAGAAGGTCTTGCCGGTAAGCGCCGCCGCGTTCGACGACGACAGGGACTTCAGCACGCCGGTCGGCCCGAGAATGGACTCGATCGGGTTGTAGCCGAGGAAGGCCGCGAACAGACTGCCCACCGGAGGAGTCGCCGCGACCTGGTTGGCGACGGTTGCACCCACGCCGTGCGCCGTCAGTCCCGAGCGCAGGGCGTTCGGAAGGCTCGTGGCGAGGCCGGCGATCATCAGCGAGAAGAAGATGCCGATCGAGAGCGAGTTTCCCGCGTTCTGGAACGTGCCGGTCATCCCGGATGCCGCGCCTCGCTGGTTCGCGGGCACGCTGTTCATGATCGCGGTGCGGTTCGGAGCTGCAAACAGCCCCGATCCCACGCCGTTGAGGAAAGTGATGAGTGCAAACAGCCAATACGGGAAGTCCACCGGAATGAGCAGCAGAGCCACGAAGGTCGCTGCGACAAGCAACAGCCCGCCGGTCGCGAAGGCACGGGCACCGAACCGGTCGGACAGGGAGCCGGATACCGGACCGGAGACGAGGAATCCGATGGTGAGCGGCAACAGGTAGATGCCCGCCCACAGGGGCGTGCTCGCGTAGGAGTAGCCGTGCAGCGGCAACCAGATTCCCTGCAGCCAGATGATCAGCATGAACTGCAGCCCACCACGGCTGATCGAGGCGAGGAGGCCGGCGAAGTTGCCCCAGCCAAAGGCGCGGATGCGGAACAGCCGCATGTTGAACATCGGGTCCGTGGTGTGCAGCTCGAGGAAGACGAATCCGATTAGGAAAGCGATGCCGCCGATGATGCCGGTGAGTACCCAGGGGTTGAACCAACCGGTGGACGAGTCGCCGTAGGGCTGGATGCCGTAGGTGATGCCGGTGAGGAGCGCCACGAGTCCGATCGCGAAGACGATGTTGCCCGGCCAGTCGACCTTCCCGGTGGCCCGGGTACCGACCTCGTGCAGCGATTTGTACGACCAGATCGTGCCGAGGATTCCAAAGGGAACGCTCACGATGAAGATGGCGTGCCAATCCAATTCGGCGAGCACGCCGCCCACGATGAGCCCGAGGAAGGTGCCAGCAATACCAGCGACCTGGTTGATGCCGAGCGCGAAGCCGCGGCGTTCGATCGGGAAGGCATCGGTGAGGATCGCGGTGGAGTTGGCGAAGAGCATCGAGCCTCCGACGGCCTGCACCACGCGCCATCCGATCAGCCAGAGGGCTCCTTGCCCACCGGTGAAGGGGTCGAAGACGAGGAAGATCGCGGAGATCGTGAAGATGACGAAACCGAGGTTGTAGATCTTGACCCGGCCGTAGAGATCGCCGAGTCGACCGAAGCTCACGACGAGCACCGCGGTTACGAGGATGTAGCCGGTGAGCATCCAGAGCAGGTAGCTCACGTTGCCGGGTTCGAGCGGATTGAGCTTGATGCCGGTGAAGATGGCCGGCAGCGAGATGAGCACGATCGACCCGTTGATGGTGGCCATCAGGATGCCGAGGGTCGTGTTGCTCAGCGCGATCCACTTGTAGTTCGGGTGGTCTTTGTTAAACATCCCGGTTCGAGTTTTAACGGTCTTCTGCCCCACGATTGCCTCCATACCAAGGCCTCGTCATTGAGCGCCACATAGTTACTTGTTGTAAACTAACTATAGACGACAGTCGGATGACGGATATTCGCCCTCCGGAACGACCGGTCCTACCCCGTAGCCTCGGGGCGTGGAAATGACCCCACAGTTGTCCGTCGGGCACTGATTTCAAGATGGCCAGCGGTGCGGTAGAGGGTGGAGGCCGGAACGTTGGCCGTAGTCACCCGGTTGCCGCCGTCAGCGCTCGCCTCGGCGTCCACGTGGAAGGCATCTATCGCGGAGAACTGCGTTGACAGTCGGCAGAAGTGTGGCGCGGATTCGTCGCCGAAGAAAGTGAGCGACGTATGCCCGGTGGGCCGGTCCTCTGTTCAGTCCAGCATCGCGTCATTTCGCGTTGCTGACGAGCAGCTTCTTGCCGAGCGACCTCACATCGCGGCCGGTGTGGAGGTAACCGCGAAGCTGAACACCATCTTCCTCGCCAAGTTCAGTGCTGAGTACAAGATTTTCATGTTCTTTGAGCGCCTCGAAAAGAGGGCAGGAAAGACCGCGTGATGCTGAGAATCACCCCGGCTTGAGCGGACGCAAATAACGGGATCCGGCGAAAAAGGGGGGCCCGGCACAGTAACCACACGATACCGGACCCCGGCGAAACCCGACGGAAAGAGTCGGCACGCCACTGTGAAGGTACGCGCGCCGGAGGCGATCGGTAGTTCATTGGGCATTCTCGAAGGTTGGCCAAGCCATGGAGCCAGCACAATGTACCCCGGTTGGGGGGAGAAACGTGCATTCTGTCCCCTCGATGAGGAGAGAGTGTCGCAGTGAAACGCCCCCACTTCGGGGGAACTTTCCAGCACAGCTACCGTATTCACTTGTGATGCCTCGGTGCGGGACCTACCGTTGGAAAGAGGTTCGGCACTGGAATGCCGGCCTCATAGGGGTTCGGGGGAATCTGGAATGAAGCGGTTCGCACTTCTCACGACGATACTCACCGTCGTGCTCACTCTTCTGCTTCCCTTTGTCGGCGGCGGTGGGCCATCGCTCACCGGTAGCGTGTCCTCCGCGTCAGCTGCCGGTTCGACGGCTCCGGTCTATGCCTCCTCGGCGGTGGCTCCCGTTACTTCTGTCGCAGTGCCAGCCACCATCGTCAACGAGGTGCTTCTCGCCAAAGCCGCAGGGGCTACTGCATCGGCTACTGCGGCGGCCACTGCGGCATACCTCGCCTCCGACACCGAGCACCTTGGCCAGAAGCCCGTGCCGATCCCGGTTGTCGTCGCACCTCCCGCCGCACCGACCGTAGCCGGTAGCGGGCGCACCAGTCGGGGAGGCGGGAGCAGCGCCGGAGCGAGCACGGCAGACCGCCGTGCCGCGGCCGCCGCGGCCGGTTCCTCCTGCCCGGGTGACGGGGGTGGGGGCGGAAGCGCGCCCGGTGGAAGCGAATCGGGCATCGGCGGAACGACCAGCGGAGACATCCAGTCGTTCTCGGCGACCCTCAATGCGATCCGTGCTGCCAACTGTCTCCAGCCCATCGATTCCGGCAACTTTCGCTATGACTCCTGCATGGAGCAGCGCCTCTATTGGATGGCAGAGGATCCGAGCACAAACCCCGGAAACACCTGGGGCCACTCCGGCGTGAGAAGCCTCGCTCCCGACGATAACGGCGCCTACTACTCGGATTCCGTGCCGGCCAGGGGATGCGATGGCAACCTCGCGGGCGGATCGGGCAACAGCGGCGCAACCGTGGCCCAAAAGTGGTGGGACTCACTTCCGCACCGCGCTTCGCTCTACCGCCCGTCTGTTGGCAGTACCGCTGGCGTCTGTATCTACTTTGCGATGACCCATGGGGGAGTGCCTGACGAGAACCCTGGATTCACCCGCGCCGCGGCGCGCTGGGGCGGATGCTGAGCTCCTGCTAGATTCTCGTCTCGTGACTTCTCCTCTGATCGCTGAGACGACCAACCCAACCGCACCGATCCGCTGGGGCATCCTCGGCACCGGATTCATCGCCCACACCCAGACTGCCGATCTCCTCGGCTGCGGCTTCACAGTGGCCGGGGTCGGCTCGCGCTCGCAGGAGACAGCGGATGCCTTCGCGGCCGAGTTCGGCATCCCCACGGCCCACGGGAGCTACGAAGCGCTCGTGGCCGACCCCGGAATCGACGCGATCTACATCTCGACGCCGCATCCGTTCCACGCGGAGAACGCATTACTCGCACTGCGAGCGGGCAAACACGTGCTCATCGAGAAGGCCTTCACCCTCACTGCGGCCCAGGCGATTGCGGTCGTCGAGGCAGGTGAGGCCCATGGACTCGTGGTGATGGAAGCGATGTGGACGCGCTTTCTGCCTCATATGCTGCGTATCCGCGAGATCATCGCCGCCGGAACCCTCGGTGACGTGCGCACGCTCATTGCCGACCATAACCAGGACCTGCCGAAAGACCCCCTGCACCGCATCAACAATCCGACGCTCGGCGGCGGGGCGCTGCTCGACCTCGCCATTTACCCGGTGTCGTTCGCGTTCGATCTGTTCGGCACGCCCGAAACGGTGTGCGCGATCGCGGCGAAGACGGCGACCGATGTCGATCGGCAGACCGCAATCCTGCTCGGATTTGAGGATGGCCGACAGGCCGTGCTCCATTCGGCGCTCGATACGAAGGGACCGAACACCGCATCGATCCTCGGAAGGGGAGGGCGGATCGCCGTGGACGCCGTCTGGTATGCGCCCACTACCTTCACGGTGTTCGACAATCAGGACAGGGTGGTGGAACGCTTTGAAAACTCTGTTTCGCACCGCGGTATGCAGTTCCAGGCGTGGGAGTTCGAGCGCCGAATCAGGGAGGGCGACCTCTCTCCTGTGATCCTTCCGGCCAGGGAAAGTATTCGCATCATGGAGACCCTCGACGCCGTGCGTGCCCAGATCGGGCTCTCGTACCCCGCAGAATAAGCCCGGTTATCATGGGGGTGTGAGTGACCCGCAAGATCCGCAGGCCGCAGAGCCCACGATCGATCCCCTGAATGCGCCATCGGTGACGCCGCCGACGCAGCCATTGACCCGGCGGGAAGCCCGCGAGCTTGCGCAGTCGGCATCGGTGGCCGAGGCAACTTCTGTGCTTCCCGCGGTCGAGCACGAGACCGCGGCCGAGCAGGAGACCACGGCCGAGCAGGAGACCACGGTGCTCGTGACGTCCCCGATCGCCGAAGCATTCGGGTCCGCGGCCCCTCAGCCCGCTCGCGGAGGCATCTTTGCAATGGTCGCTAAGCATCCCAATGCCTGGCTGTTCTCCGCCCTCGGTGTGGTCTTCGTGCTTCTGGCGACGGGGTCGATCGTCGCCGGTGCCGCTGTCGGATCCTCGAAAGCGGATGCCTCCACTCCGGTTTCCCTGGCGAACCCGAGCGCGACGCCCTCGCCCACGCCGACCCGGCCGGTGCCTGCCGCGATCGCCGCAGCCACCCGCCTGCGCACCTGTTCGGTCGCGGCGCCCGCCTCGGATCCGAACCTGCTCACTTTTCAGGGCAGTGTGATCAACACCACCACCGGCGAGGTGCTGTTCGATCGCAATGGTGCGACGCCATCTCGCACTGCGAGCGTGCTCAAGACGCTCACTGCCGCGGCAGCACTTACCGTGCTCGGCCCTGACTATCAGATATCCACGAAGGTCTACGCGGGATCGACCCCCGGTTCTGTCGTGCTGGTCGGTGGTGGCGATCCCACGCTCAGCGCTCTTGGCGCCGGCCAGGAGAGCGTGTATCGCGGCGCTCCGAAACTCAGTGACCTCGCCGCCCAGGCGCGGGCCAAGAGCTCTGTGCCGATCACCGACATCGTGCTCGATTCGACCTACTGGGACCCCACCGACAACTGGGATCCGAGCTGGGAGCGCACCGAACAGTCC
Organism: Glaciihabitans sp. GrIS 2.15; assembly: GCF_035984695.1. Classification (NCBI taxonomy): domain Bacteria; kingdom Bacillati; phylum Actinomycetota; class Actinomycetes; order Micrococcales; family Microbacteriaceae; genus Glaciihabitans; species Glaciihabitans sp. GrIS 2.15. The sequence goes on along the minus strand of NZ_JAXCHU010000005.1, from coordinate 81,079 downwards.
GAGGGTTCCCAGCCGGAAGTCACCGCCCTCACCGTCGACGGCGGGCGAGCAAATCCCCAGGCACAGAACAGCCAGCGCAGCAGCGATCCGATCGCGGATGCGGGTGCCGCCTTCGCGGCGGACCTCGGCATCTCCGGGGCCGCGCACGTGACCACCGGCACCGCACCAGCGGGCGCGACGTTGCTCGGCGAAGTAAAGTCGCAACCGGTGCGCGCCCTCGTGGCCTACATGCTGCCAATATCTGACAACACGCTGGGGGAATACCTCGCCCGCCAGACCTCGAAGGTCGCGGGAAGCAACGGCTCGTCCGCCTCCCTCGCCCAGGTGATCCCGGCCGCGCTCGCCAAGTACGGACTCACAACGACCGGCGTTGGCATTCGTGATGGGTCGGGGCTCAGCGACAACAACGTCGTGCCTGCCACGTTCGTCGCCCGGTTGATGGCGAAGGTCGCCGGCGGCCAGCAGAACCTCAACATCATCTATGACGCCCTGCCGATTTCCGGCAAAACCGGCACGCTCGCGAGCCGGTTCACCGGGGCTAACGCGGTCGCCCGCGGTGCCGTCAATGCGAAGACCGGCTGGATCAAGTCTGAATATGCTCTCGCGGGTGTGGTGCACGCCACCGATGGCGCGACATTGTCGTTCGCTTTTTACGCTCTCGGAGCGATCAACAGCCGCACGATTCCTGCCCTTGACACCATCACAACGGCCGTCTTCAAATGCGGCAACAACCTGTCGAATAACTGACGCTCGTGACCCGCGTTCTCTTCATCATCGACGTGCAGAACGACTTCACTGAGGGAGGCGCCCTCGGGGTTGAGGGCGGCGCCGCTGTCGCCGCGGGCATCACGCGTTATCTGGTTCAGCATCCGCATCGCTACGACCAGGTGTTCGGCTCCCGCGACTGGCATGATGCCGACAACGATAACGGTGGTCATTTCGCGACGACGGATGCCCCGGACTTCGTCACCACCTGGCCGGTGCACTGCGTGGCAGGCACGACCGGTGCCGACTACCATCCGGCGCTTGACACCTCGGCGGTCACGGTGGGCGTGCGCAAGGGCCAGGGGTGCCCGGCATACTCGATCTTCGAGGGTGTGACGGATGATGGCGAGCCCTTGCCGCAGAGACTCGACGACCTGGGCGTCGAGGAGATCGACGTCGTCGGAATCGCCACGGATTACTGCGTGCTCGCATCCGCCCTTGATGCGCAGGCGAGCGGACGGACGGTTCGGGTTCTCGAGGACCTCATCGTGGGGGTCGCGGCGGCATCGAGCGTTCTCGCGCTCGAGCAGCTGGTATCCGCTGGAGTGCGAGTCGAAAGGTCAACGTAAAACTAGACTGGAAGCATGAGTGCGATCTCTGAATCCGAACTGCTTGCCAAGGTACCCGACCGACTCTTCATTGGAGGAGAGTGGGTTGAATCCACTTCTGGCCGAGCGATCGAGGTGGTAGATCCCTCGACTGGATTGGTGATCAAGACCATCGCTGACGCGTCCGTCACAGACGGCGCTCTGGCAATGGATGCCGCCGCTGCGGCCCAGGAATCATGGGGGTCCACCGCTCCGCGGGTGCGCGGTGAAATCCTGCGCGGTGCGTTCGATCTGCTGCAGGAGCGGGCAGACGAATTCGCCCTGCTGATGACTCTCGAGATGGGCAAGCCTCTCGCGGAGGCACGCGGCGAGGTCACATACGGCGGCGAGTTCCTTCGCTGGTTTAGCGAAGAGGCTGTGCGTATCGGGGGTCACTACGGCGTGAACCCGGAGGGCACCGGGCGCATGTTCGTCACCCGCTTCCCGGTGGGACCTTGCTTCCTCATCACGCCGTGGAACTTTCCGCTCGCGATGGCGACGCGCAAGATCGCCCCAGCGTTGGCCGCGGGCTGCACGGCGGTGGTGAAGCCGGCGGAGCTCACCCCGCTCACGACCCTCTACTTCGCACGACTCCTCGAGGAGTCGGGCTTGCCGAAGGGCGTGCTCAACGTCATCACCACCTCGACCTCCGGAGACGTCTCCGGGCCGATCATCGCAGACCCTCGGCTGCGCAAACTGAGCTTCACCGGATCGACCCCCGTCGGAGTGCGCTTGCTCAAGCAGGCCGCCGACAACGTGTTGCGCACCTCCATGGAGCTTGGCGGTAATGCGCCGTTCCTGGTGTTCGAGGATGCCGACCTGGATGCCGCGGTAGACGGCGCGATGATCGCCAAGTTCCGCAACATCGGCCAGGCCTGCACGGCGGCGAACCGATTCATCGTGCACGAGGCGGTTGCCGAAGAATTCGCCGCTCGTGTGACCGCGCGGGTGAATGCCCTGACAATCGGCCGAGGTACCGAGGAGGGTGTCGCGATCGGCCCGCTCATCAATGCCGCTGCGGTTACAAAAGCCGATGACCTGGTGAAAGATGCGGTCTCCCGGGGGGCGATAGTCCTTACCGGCGGATCCCCCGTTGACCGCGATGGCACCTTCTATGCGCCGACCGTGATTACCGGCGTGACGCCCGGAAGCGACATCCTGCGCGAGGAGATTTTCGGGCCGGTGCTGTCGATCACGACCTTCAGCGACGAGACGGATGCCGTGGCCAAGGCCAACGACACCCAGTACGGTTTGGTGAGCTATGCCTTCACGCGCGACCTGGCCCGCGGACTGAGACTGATCGACAGCATCCAGACCGGAATGATGGGCCTCAACGTGGGAGTCGTGTCGAATGCGGCGGCGCCCTTCGGTGGGGTCAAGCAGTCCGGGCTCGGCCGCGAGGGCGGAGACGTCGGAATCGACGAGTACCTCGAGACGAAATATGTGCTCGCACCACACACCGTCGCGTGACCGTCGTCGAGATCGCGGATCTCTCCGATCCCCGGCTCGCCGATTACTCGCACCAGACGGATGTTGCGCTCAAGAAGGCCCGTGGCACCGAGCACGGGCTCTATATCGCCGAGTCGGTGCTGGTGCTGCGGCGTGCGATCGCCGCCGGGCACCGTCCGCGCTCCGTGCTCGCCCTCGGTAACACCGTTGAGGAGGCGAGGGCCATCGTCGGAGGCGACGTGCCGATATTTTCCGGGCCGAGTGAACTGCTTGAGGAGCTCACCGGCTATCTGCTTCATCGCGGGCTGATCGCGGCGATGCACCGGCCTGCACTCCCGACTGCGACCTCGCTGCTCGAGGGGGCCCGACGGGTGATCATCCTCGAAAACGTGGCTGACCCCACCAACGTCGGCGCGATTTTCCGCTCGGTCGCAGCCATCGGAGCGGATGCCGTCTTCGTGACGCCCCGGTGTTCCGACCCGTTCTACCGGCGCGCCATCCGGGTGTCAATGGGCACTGTGCTCCAGGTGCCGTGGACGCGCCTCGGGGACTGGCCGTCCGCGCGGCAGATACTCGCGGCATCCGGCTTTCAGGTGGTGGCCCTGGCGCTGAGCCCGGATGCCGTGAGCCTGCGTGACTTTGTGGCGCCCGAGAAGCTCGCGCTTGTGCTCGGCGCCGAGGGGGAGGGTCTCACGGCAGAGGCGCTCGCCAGCGCTGACACCATTGTGCAGATTCCGATGGCGCATGGAATTGATTCGCTCAATGTGGCGGCCACCGCGGCGGTGGCGATGTGGGCGCTCGGCTAAGCCTCAGGGGTCCCGAATGCTGCGGTCGGATGATCGGCTGCTCTCATCCACGAAGGCCGTGGTGTGCAACCAACACTCTCGACGTCTCTGCTCACTCACGGGTCCATGCGTGCACGTGCGCCACGCCTGTGTGCGTGCACGAGCGGCACGCGCGCGTGCTTGAGTGACACGCGTGTATGCGTGCGACACCAGTGCATGCGTGGGTGGGTTCGTGCTTGCGTGGGTGGGTTCGTGCCTGAGTGCGTGCAGGAGTGACACCCGTGACACCCGTGCGTGCAGGCAGCAGCGACACGCCTGTGTGCGTGCACGAGTGGCGCGCGCGTGCGTGCATGAGTGACACTCGCGCCCGAAAATTCGGGCGCGAGTGTCACTCATGGGCGCGGAGGCGGAGGGGCGGGGGCGCAGAGGGGCGGAGGCATGGGCGCGGAGGCGCGGGGGCTGGGGCGCAGAGGCGCAGAGGGGCCGGCGCGGAGGCGCGGCCACGGAGCCGCGCGGAAGGAGGAGTCGGCCCTAGACGAGGAGCTGGTGCTTCGCTAGCTCGCGGTAGAGCGGGGTGCTCTTCACCAGCTCGGAGTGGGTGCCGGTGCCGACGACCCGTCCATGGTCGAGCACCACGATCTGGTCGGAGTCGACGACGGTGGAGAGCCGGTGTGCGATCACGATCAGGGTGCGGTTCTCGGCGACGGCATCGATCGCTTCGCGCAGCAGCTGCTCGTTGAGACCGTCGAGCGACGAGGTCGACTCGTCGAGAAGCAGGATGGGCGGCGCCGCGAGCAGGGTGCGAGCGATGGCGAGACGCTGGCGTTCGCCGCCGGAGAGCATCACTCCCTCTTCGCCGACAGCGGCATCCAGTCCCTTCTCGTTACGCTCAAGCACCTCGGTGAGATTCACGTCGTGCAGCACCCGGATGCACTCCTCATCGGTCGCGTGCGGGGCACCGAGCGTGAGGTTGTCGCGCAGTGAACCGGCGAGCACGGGCGCATCCTGCTCCACATAGCCGATCTGGGCCCGCAGCGCTTCGCGATCGAGGCCGCGGATGTCGACGCCGCCGAGTCGCACGATACCCGAGGTCGGATCGTAGAAGCGCTCGATCAGTGCGAGGATCGTGCTCTTGCCGGCGCCGGACGGACCGACGAGAGCCGTACGCTGGCCGCGTGGCGCATCGAACGAGACGCCGTGGAGCACGGTGAGATCCTTGCGCGCGACACCTTCATCATCGTCAGCGGACCCGGGAGCCCGTGCCGCATCCGGATAGGTGAAGACCACGTCGTGGAAACTGATCGCGGCATCCGACGGCAACGGTGCGGCCGGCTCGATCGCGCCATCGAGCTCGGCCTCGCTCGGCAGGGTCACTATCTCCTGGATGCGCCCGAGCGCCCCGAGCGCCTGGTTAACCGAGGTGATGGCACCGAAGGCCTGGCCGAGCGGCATGATCAGCATGAACAGGAAGAAGATGAACGCCACGAGGTTCGCGATAGTGATCGCGCCGCTGGCCACGCGGAATCCGCCGACACCGAGAACAACGAGCAGCGACACCTGAAGGGCGATGCCGGCGATCGGCACCACGAGAGCCGAGATTTTTGCGACCTGGATTCCCATCTCCCAGGCACCGGTCGCATCCTTCTCGATTGCGGCCGTCTCGCGGTCGGTGGCATTCGAAGCCCGAACGGTGCGGATGGCTCCAAGCGCACGTTCAACGGAGGAGGCGAGATCCCCCACCTTCTCCTGCTGCTTGCGGCTGGCGACGCGCACCCGTCCCGAGAGCAGCACGACCGTGACCACCGAGACCGCTATGACCAGTACGGTGAGCCCAAGAAGCACGGGGTCGATCACGAGCATGGCGATGAGCGCACCGAGAAAGATCAGCGCCCCACCCACGGCATCGACGAGCCCCTGAGTGAGGACGGCGTAGAGCAGAGTGGTGTCAGATCCGACCCGGGAGACCAGGTCGCCGGTGCGCCTGGTGTCGAATTCGCTGATCGGGAGCCGCAGCATCCGCCGGACCAGCTGCCGTCGGGCCGAGAGCACAACGCTGGTTCCGGTGCGCTGCAACAGGTAGTGCTGCACCCCGGAGAGGATCGCGGAGATCACGACGAGAGCCACGAGCAGGAACACCAGCGCGCCGAGCGGCTCGCTCTTCTGCACGCGGGCGATCACCTGGCTCACCAACAGAGGCTGCGCCAATGCGGTCCCGGCGCCGAGCACGCTCAGCGCGATGACGATACCGAGCACCCTCTTGTGCTCGAGCAGGTAGGGCAGCAGCTGGCGGAAGCTCGCGCGCGGTCCCTCGTCCTTCTTTGCACGGGCGAATGGCGAACGAGATCGAGGGGGTTGTGTGCTTGTGCTCATGATGTCTTTCGGATGGCCGAGGCGAACAGTCAAGCTTAGGCACGGTGTAGATGGACACACGTACTCCGCGGGGAACATGCTCAGTACTCTCTGCATGTCCGAGGAACTGGTTAGGGTTGTCTACCGTGCCCTCACCTGTCATCGCTGCTCATCTCCTCACCAAGAAGTACAAGGATTTCGCGGCGGTCGACGGCATCTCGTTCGAGATCGCGCCGGGCGAGTCCTTCGGCTTCCTCGGGCCGAATGGGGCGGGCAAGTCGACGACGATGCGCATGGTCGGCGCTGTCTCGACACGCACGAGCGGCTCGCTGGAGATTCTGGGTCTCGACCCCAATGAGCACGGCCCGGAGATCCGGTCGCAGCTGGGCGTCGTTCCCCAGCAGGACAACCTCGACATGGAATTGCGCGTGCGTGACAATCTCATTGTCTACGGACGCTATTTCGGCATCAACACCTCCACCTGTGCCGCCAAGGCTGACGAGCTTCTCGAATTCGCCCAGCTCTCCGACCGCAAGAAGTCAAGGGTGGACGACCTCTCTGGTGGGATGAAGCGCCGACTGACTATTGCGCGGTCCCTCATGAACGACCCGAGGGTCCTCCTGCTCGACGAACCGACCACCGGTCTCGACCCGCAGGCCAGGCATATCCTCTGGGATCGGCTGTTTCGCCTCAAGGAGCAGGGCACGACCCTTGTGCTGACCACGCACTACATGGATGAGGCAGAGCAACTCTGTGACCGCATCGTTGTCGTCGATAAGGGCACGATCATGGCCGAAGGGGCGCCGGCCGATCTCATCCGCACCTATTCGACGCGCGAGGTGCTCGAACTGCGGTTCGGCTCGGACAACAACGCGACGGTGGCCACGCAAGTGGTCGGCATCGGCGACCGCATCGAGGTGCTCCCCGACCGAATCCTCATTTACAGCAACGACGGCGACTCCGACCTCGACCGGATCCTCGCGCAGGGGTTTACCCCGATCACCACCCTCGTGCGGCGGTCCAGCCTCGAGGACGTGTTTCTGCGGCTCACCGGGCGGAGTCTGATCGAATGACAGTCGCCATCGAGACTCCCTTGGCCCGGGCGATCGCCGCCGGAGTGAAACCGCGCCGCTACGGCTCCTGGTATGTGGCCGAGCATCGCATTCGCGGCATCCGGAGCTACTACAAAACCCTGCTGTTCACGGCGATCGGCAGCCCCTTCATGTACCTGTTTGCGCTCGGGGTGGGGCTGGCGACTCTCGTCGACCGGCACAACGGACTCGGTGGAACGAGCTACCTTGCCTTCGTCGCGCCCGCCCTGATCGCTTCGGCCGCGGTCACGGCGGCGGTGGAGGAGTGCACCTACCCGATTCTCATGGGCTTCAAGTGGAATCCGATCTTCTTCGGGATGAACGCCGCGCCGATCTCGGGTGCCCAGATTGTCAACGGAATCTTCATCGCCGTACTCGCCCGGCTGCTGCCAACCACCCTCATCTACTACCTCGTCATGCTGGTGTTCGGGGCGGTTCCGTCGCCACTCGGCGTGCTCGATATTCCGATCGCGGTTCTCACCGGAATGGCCTTCGGTCTGGTAATCGCGAGCTATATGGCAACAGTTGAGCAGGATGTCGGCCAGCCCGCCTTCATCCAGCGGTTCATCATCATCCCGCTTTTTCTCTTCTCCGGTACCTTCTTCCCGCTCACCCAGATGCCCATTTTCTTGCGGTGGATCGGGTGGATCTCACCGCTGTGGCACGGCACGGAGCTGGGTCGCGTGGTGAGCTACGGCGCGGTCGAGCCCGGCTGGCTCACCATCGTGCACGTGCTCTACCCCCTGGCGCTCTGTGTCTATGGCTGGGGGCGCACCCAGGTCGTCGTCACACGGAGGCTCAACAAATGAGCGGGACCCCTGCCCGTGCCCCCCTCCGGCCGGTGCCAAAGCCCCGTGCCGGCGGCATCGGTTCGCTTTACGCTGGCAACTCTCGGGCGGTCATCGCGCGGGGACTCCTCGCCACCCGCAGTTCCAACTGGCTCATTGTGCTGAGTGGATTTTTCGAGCCGGTGTTCTATCTGCTGTCGCTGGGTATCGGCCTTGGCGCCCTGGTCGGCTCGGTCTCTACGACGACCGGTCAGCCCGTGTCATACGCGGCGTTCATAGCGCCGGCACTTCTTGCGGTGTCGGCGATGAACGGGGCGATTTTCGACTCCACCTGGAACGTATTTTTCAAGATGCAGTATGCCAAGCTGTACGAGGGGATGCTCGCGACATCGCTGGGGCCGCTGGATGTGGCACTCGGTGAGATCTTCCTCGCGCTGTTGCGCGGCGCGGTCTATGCAACGGGTTTCCTCATTGTGATGCAGGTGCTCGGCCTCAACCGCTCCTGGACAGCGATCCTCGCAATCCCGGCGGTACTGCTCATCGCCTTCGGGTTCGCGAGCCTCGGAATGGCGATCACCAGCTATATGAAGACATTCCAGCAGATGGACTGGATCAACTTCGTGATGCTGCCCATGTTCCTTTTCTCGGCGACCTTCTACCCCTTGAGTGTCTACCCGCAGGCGATTCAGTGGCTGATCCAGGCGCTACCGCTGTGGCACGGCGTCGAACTCGTGCGGGGCCTGACAACGGGAGCGCTGAGCGTCGCGATGATCGGGCATGTGCTGTACTACGTCGTGATGATCGCCGTCGGGCTGGTGTTCACGACCCGTCGGTTGCGCACGCTCTTCCTCGACTAGCCCCGGCACGATCCGCCTCCGCTCCTCGTCCGCCGTCGCGTGGCCGCACTGCCGCGTCTCCCCGTCCACCTCCCGTTTTTGCGACCACCACGGTGTGCAGACACGGAGGTGGTCGCAAAAACGGGAGGGGGTGCGGGGTGCGCGGCGGCTACTCCACTATCGTCGTGAAGTCGCTGTCGCGAGTCTCGCTGCTCAATCGAAGGGCCACGAGGGTGATCCCGGCCGCCAGCGACAGGTAGACGCCGACGAGGATCGTGCTGCCGCCCGCCAGCGCCCAGAGTGCAAGCGCGATGTAGGGCGCGACCGCCGCACCGAGGATGCTTGAGAAGTTGTAGCTGATGCCAGAGCCGGTGTATCGCACGTTCGTCGCGAACAGCTCGGGCAACTGGGCCCCCATCGGCCCGAAGGTGAGTCCCATGAGGGAGAAGCCGAGGATGAGCCAGGCCATCACTCCCACGGTGCCACCGCCTGAAAGCGGCACGAACAGCAGTCCGAAGACGATGATGCCGATTGTGACCACACTGAGCATCCGTCGCCGCCCGAAGCGTTCCGCGAGCGGGCCGGAGACGAGGGTGAAGATTCCGAAGAACACCACCCCGATGATCAGCATGATCAAAAATTCGTTGCGGCTGAAGCCCAATCCGGGCACGAACGAGCTCGGATTGAACGGCTTGCCTGCCGCACTGGCTGCCGCGGCGGCATCCTCGACGGTTCGCGCTGCGGTACCGAAGGCCAGCGTGAAGGTGGTCATCAGATAGAAGAGCACGTAGGTGGCGAGCATGATGAACGTGCCGAGGATGAGTTGCCGCCAGCTGGTCTTGAACACCAAGGCCAGCGGTACGCGGGCCACTGCCCCCTGCTCGATCACCCGGGTGAAGGCCGGAGCCTCGACCAACCGGAATCTTACGTAGAGACCGACTATTACGAGCACGGCGCTGGCGAGGAACGGGATGCGCCACCCCCAGGCCGCGAACGCGTCAGCGGGAAGGGTGAGGTTGAGGAGAAGAAAGAGCAGGTTGGCGATGATGAAGCCGATCGGTGCTCCCAGCTGGGGAAAGGTGCCATAGATCGCACGCTTGCCGGCCGGCGCATTCTCGGTGGCGAGAAGTGCGGCTCCGCTCCACTCCCCACCGAGGCCGATTCCTTGGGCGAACCGGAAGACCACGAGAAGCAATGGGGCGAGCACGCTCCAGCCGGGAGTGGATGCCGAGGGCAGGCAGCCGATCAGGAAGGTTGCGATGCCCATGGTGAGCAAGGACGCGATGAGTGTGCCCTTGCGGCCGATACGGTCGCCGAAGTGGCCGAAGAGGATCGAACCGATCGGTCGGCCGATGAAGGCGGCGGCAAAGACGGCGAAGGAACTCAGCAGCCCGCTGGCTGGTGACTGCGCCGGGAAAAACAGGGCGGGAAAGACGAGCACGGCTGCGGTTGCGTAAACGTAGAAGTCGTAGAACTCGATCGACGTGCCGATCAGGCTCGCAAGGATCACGCGGGAGCGAGGATTCGCGGGTGCGGAGGCGGTGGCGGCAGGCGATGACATGACGAATGCTCCCTAGAGACGAGAATGACCGCCTCCGACCCTACCCCCCGTTTGGGGGCCATCCCGCCCACCGTCTCCCGTTTTTGCGACCACCACCCTGTGCGAACACGGAGGTGGTCGCAAAAACGGGAGGTGGATGCCGCTGGACCGGGGGGCGGACGGGGGCGGATGCCGCAGACGCGCTACCGCACGCCCTTGATCGGCAGGATGGCGAGGCCGCCGAGCGTCGCGGCGATCGCCGAGCAGACGAAGAGCCCGGTGAAACCCCCGACGGCGGCGACCAGGAACGCTCCGAGGAGCGGAGCGAACGCCTGGGGGACGGCCGTCGCAATGTTCATGATTCCGAGGTCTTTACCCCGGCTGTGCGAGTCGGGAAGTACCTGGGTCGCGAGGGCCTGGTCGACGGCCATGAAGCATCCATAGCCGAGACCGAGTAGGCCTGCCGCAACCATGGCGACAGAAAGCGCGGGCGCGAAGGCGAGTAGCAGTGCGGCGAGTGCCTGAAGGTAGGCGGCGGCATAGACAAAAACCTTACGCTGGCCGATTCGGTCGCTGAGCTTTCCGAAGCCAAGAGCCGCGGCGATGAAGAAAACGAGGTAGATCATCGTGAGAATGAGCAGGTCGTCTTCTGCAGCTTTTCCGAGCCCGAGTCCGTACATGAGGAAGTACAGGAGCAACGTGGTGCCGAGTGCGTTGCCGAGGTTGACGAGGATACGACCGAGAAGGGTCCAGCCGAAGTCGGGAAAGCGGATGGGGTTGACCCAGAATCCGCGCAGCAGGCTGCCGAAAGTGAACGGGGCCCGAAGCACCCGGGGCAGCACCTCGTCGGGGATGAGCAGCACGAAGGGTACGACGAACACGATCAGAAGCACTGCCATCAGTGTGTAGCCGACGAAGGTCGTGAGCACGAGGGCGAGGACGAGTACGAGGCCGAGCACGGTGCCGACCGCCTGTGGAGCTGACACCCAGCCCGAGACGAAACCACGCTGGTTGACCGGCACCTGGTCGGAGATGGTGGCCGTGACGGCTGCAGAGATGATACAGAAACCGCTGAGCGCGAGCGACCAGAAGATGCCGACCCCCACGATCGAGGTCTGCGCGCCGAGGAGGAACAGCGCGATCGCGAAGACGAGAGTTCCGATGAAGATCCACGGTCGACGGCGTCCAAAACGAGACGTGGTCCGGTCGGAGAGTGCGCCCGTGAGCGGGTAGACGATGAGAGCGCAGGCGCCGGCGATGCCAGAGATGATGCCGAATGCGACGACGCTCGACACCCAGTCCTTCGGCTTGAACAGTTCATCGATCTGCTGGGGAAGCAGCAGTTGGATCGGCGTGAGCTGCGCCATCCAGATGCCCAGCCACGCCGTGGCGAACAGTGCGATCCAGCGTGCCGATACTTTCCGTCGCGGCTCGGCGAAGGGGGTGAATGCGGCAGGCAGTGTCGGTGCGGTCATTCGTCAAGCTCCTCCGTCGCCAGAATAGCGTTTTGAATGCACGAAAACAGGCCAGCCGCGGCCCCCGTTCGGGACGTTGGGACCTGGGCGTGCTACGCGCCGTCGGCTGTGGCCCAGCGAGTGAACAGTGCAGAAGCGTCGCTCACGAAAGTGCCACGGGGCTCGATGCGCCCACAGTCGTAGACGCGGAATTTTGCCGTCTTCGAATCGGCGAATTCGAGGGTGACGTTAGTTGCCAGCCCGCCGGTGCAGACATCGTTAAGCGACTGGTCGAACTGGGTCACGTCGATCGAGTACTTCTTGACGATGGCCGTGAACGCGGCAATGCGTGCGGGATCCGTCGTCTGGTGAGCAGAATCGGAGAACCCCGCGACGGCCGTGGACTGGCTGTACTGGATGCCGGTGATCGTTGTGACCACCGGGCGTGAGCCGGAATTCAGTGCCACAATGAGCACCACGAGCGCCACGACCACGACGGCGGCGACAGCCGCGAAGAGCCGCACCGGCGGCCGCACCTCAGGCCGGTTCGATAACGGAGTGACTGCTGAGGCTGCGCGAGACCTTGCCGGGATTCTTCAGGAACACGACGTAGGTGAACCCGGCAGCGAGTACCACCGCGATGACAATGGCGATCACGATCAGGATCTTGAAGGGGTTACTCACGTAGCCAGCCTACCTTTCGGTGCTCCGGGTGAAATCAGCCGGCCAGGCCGCGGATGACAACCGCCGTCGCGAGAGCCGCTTCGGCTGCTTCCGCGCCTTTGTCCTCCTTCGATCCGGGGAGCCCTGCTCGGTCGAGTCCCTGCTGCTCGTCCTCGAGGGTGAGCACGCCGAAGCCCACGGGCTTTCCGGTAAGAATCGCCACCTGGGTGAGGCCGCTGGTCGCGGCATCCGACACGAACTCGAAGTGCGGGGTGCCGCCCCGGATGATCACGCCGAGCGCGACCACCGCATCCGCTCCCGCGTCAAGGGCTGCCCTACTCACGACGGGAAGCTCGAAGCTGCCGGGTACGCGCACCTCCGTCACCTCTGCTCCGGATGCCGCGAGCACACGCCGCGCGCCGGCCAGGAGTCCGTCGGTGATTTCTTCATGCCAGCGTCCGGCCACAATGGTGACCTTCAGTCCGGTGCCGTCGGTGATGATCTCTGGTGCTCCGTCGCCGCTCATGCGAGGTGTCCTTTCGGGGTTTCCAGGAGGCGCTGGTGGGCACGCGCAGACTGTTCGAGTTCGGTGTTGCTGGGAAGAATGTGGCCCATGCGGTCGCGTTTTGCCTCGAGGTACTGCTCGTTGAAGTCCCCGACACCCACCACGAGTGGCACCTGCTCCGTCACGATGATTCCGCGGGCGCGCAGCTGGCGAAGCTTTTCGGGATTGTTGGTGATCGCGCGCACCTCGCTCAGGCCGAGGTCTTCGAGAATCGCGACGGCCGCGCTGTAGTCTCGATCGTCGGCGGGGAAGCCGAGGGCGATATTCGCATCGAGGGTGTCGAGACCGTCTTCCTGCAGGCGGTAGGCCTTCAGCTTGTTGATGAGTCCGATGCCGCGGCCCTCGTGTCCGCGCATGTAGATGACGACCCCGCCCTCGACCTTGATCCGGTCGAGCGCGGCATCCAGCTGGGGTCCGCATTCGCACTTGAGAGATCCGAACACCTCACCGGTGAGGCACTCGGAATGCACCCGGATGAGGGCTCCGTTTTGCGGGACTCCGGAGATGATGGCGAGGTGGTCGGCCCCGGTCATCCGGTCCCGGTAGGCACGGAAGCGGAAGGACCCGTGGCGGGTGGGGATGGTCGTCTCCACCTCGAAGGTCACGCGCGAGGTCTCGGGGATCGGCACCGCCACCGGCACCGAGGTGTCGCAGTGCTGTGCCTGGAGGTATTCGATGAGCGACTCGATGGTGATGACGACGATGCCCTCACGCTCGCCAAGCTGGATGAGGCCGGGCAGGCGCATCATCTCGCCGTCTTCCGCGACGATCTCCGAAATCGCCCCGACGGGTGTCAGACCGGCGAGCTTGAGGAGGTCCACCGTCGCTTCGGTGTGGCCATCGCGCTCGCGAACGCCACCATCCCGGGCACGGAGCGGCATGATGTGGCCGGGGCGGTGCACGCTCGATGGTGTGGAGTCGAGGCTCGCAAGCACGCGAAGGGTGTGGGCGCGGTCGGCGGCGCTGATACCGGTGCTGACCCGGTCCGCGGCATCCACCGACACCGTGTAATTGGTGCCGCGCGGGTCCTCGTTGTTGACGACCATCATCGGTAGCTCAAGACGGTCGGCGATCTCATTGGTCATCGGCGCGCAGATGAATCCCGAGGAGTTACGCACAAGCCAGGCCAGCCATTCCTGGCTGGCGAACTCCGCCGCGAGCACGACGTCGCCCTCGTTCTCTCGCCCTTCGTCGTCGACGACGATAATCGGTTTGCCTGCCCGCAGTTGTTCGAGGGCGGTGGGGATGTCGGCGAGACTCATGACTCGCTCCTTCCGGTTGCTGCTGCTGGTGACACTTCCGCAAGCCGTGCGACATGGCGGGCCAGGATGTCGGTCTCGATATTGACCGCGTCGCCGACCGCTTTGCGCCCGAGGGTCGTCACGCTGAGCGTCTCGGGGATCAGGGAGACCTCGAACCAGTCCGCTCCGACGGCGCTCACGGTGAGAGAGACACCGTCCACCGCGATTGAGCCCTTACGGGCGACGAGAGGCGCGATATCCGCGGCGAGCGAGAACCGCAGCACTCGCCACACGCTTCCCTCGGTGACGCTGAGAAGGGTGCTTGTGCCGTCGATGTGACCCTGCACAATGTGACCGCCGAGGCGATCACCCACCTGGGCGGCGCGCTCGAGGTTCACGCGCGATCCGGTCGTGACGCCGGCGAGGGTCGACATCGCGATGGTTTCCGCCATGACATCGGCGGTGAACCAGTCGTCGCCCTTGTCCACGACAGTGAGGCAGACTCCGCTCACCGAGATCGAGTCGCCGTGGCCCGCGTCCGAGACCGCGAGCGGTCCGCGGATGGTGAGGCGTGCGGCATCCATCGTCGGCTGCCAGTCGACGACCTCGCCGAGTTCTTCGATGATTCCGGTGAACATCAGGTGTCCTTCTTTCCATCCACAGCGCCGACCGGGACCGGTCGCGCCACCACCAAAAGATCGTCGCCCAGCCGTTCCACGCTGTCGATCGAGAGTCGTCGCGCCTCTCCGATGCTGCCGACGCCGATGTCGGTGAGAGCGGACTGGTCGCCGCCGAGCAGCACCGGTGCGAGATAGACGAGGTATTCGTCGACGAGGCCAGCCGTGACGAATGCGCTGGCGAGCGTCGGACCGCCCTCGACGAAAGCATGGCGGATGCCACGCTCGAACAGGTCGGCGAGGATGGCCGGCAGATCCCGAGTTCCCGTGATGATCGGGGTCTGGGGGTGCCGGAACACCCGGGCACTCGCATCAACGGCCCGCTCGCCGATGACGACGGGGATGGGCTGGTGAGGCATCAGCTCACCGCCGTCACCGCGTGCGGTGAGACCAGGGTCGTCCGCGAGGACCGTGCCAGTGCCCACCAGTATCGCGTCGGATTGTTCGCGCTGTTCGTGTACTCGCTGGCGGGCGGCGGTGCCGGTAATCCACTTGCTCGAGCCATCGACGGCAGCGACCCGCCCATCAAGACTCGACGCCCACTTCATCGTGACGAACGGGCGACGTAGCCGGGTGGCGGTCAGCCAGATGCGCATTGCTTCGGATGCTTCCTCGGCGAGAACTCCGGCATCGACGAGCACTCCGGCCTCACGGAGCCGCTCAGCGCCACCGCTGGAGTGTTCACCCGGGTCGGACACGGCGTAGACGACGCGCTCGACACCGGCGGTGATGAGCGCCTCGGAGCACGGCCCGGTCAGCCCCTCGTGGTTGCAGGGCTCGAGGGTGACGATGGCGGTGAGACCGGGAGGAATGCCGGCGGCGGCGCCATTCGTGTGGACCCGCGATAGCGCATCCACTTCGGCGTGCGGCGTGCCCGCACCGCGGTGCCAGCCCTCGGCCACGATGGTGCCGTCGGTGTCGACGAGCACGCAGCCGACCTGCGGATTAATGCCGGTCGCCGGGCCATGGGCGGCGAGCGAGAGGGCGCGCCGCATCAGCGACTCGTATCCTGTGGCTGCGCCGGTCATCCGGTTATCTCGAATCTTCGTATCGAAGACGGACTCCGGGCCGGTGCCGACGGTCGCCGACATCGTTCGTGCGCGCCCGAAGGCGAACACGCGTGCTTCCTCTCATCCGGACTGAGAAGCTCTCGCGAACCTCATTACCGTCGGTCTCGGAATTTCACCGAGTCAACCGCTGCTCCGATGTTCTGGAGCCACGGGTCGCGGACTGTCACCGCCGGTTCGGACTTTCACCGACCCCGGAGCACGTACTTTTCTTCATTCTATCCAACGTCTCGAGAGCGGGGAAATTCCTTCTGTCGTCACCCCATGGAGGCCAGTTGGCCGGCCGTCACCTCGTCGACGATCAGATCGGTGATGACCCCGGTCGCGACGGCGCCACGCAGTGCCGGGAGCTTCGCCTGGCCTGAGACGACCGCAATACGGCGGGGTACTCGCTTGAGCACGTCGAACCCTGGCCCGCTCGACCGTGCGTTCAGCGGGATGTCGTCGTAGCTTCCGTCCGCACGGAAGAACATCGTGGCGATATCGCCGACTACCTGAGAGCGGGCAAGGTCGTCGTAGTCGGCCTGGTCGAGGTATCCGCCGGCGTACACGTGGCTCCGCACATCGGCATTGGGGGATCCGATGCCGAAGATCGCGACATCCATCCGCCTCTGCACGGCGAGCACGCGCGCGGTGCTCCGCTCCCGCCACAGGGCGTCTTTGGTTGCCGGGTCGTCGAAGAACGCGGGAACCGGAAACTGCTGCACCGTTGCGCCGAAGGCGGCGCCGAACCGTCCGATGATCTCACTCGCGTAAACGAGGCCGGTGGTGTGTGCGTTACCCGCACCGTTGAGCTGCACGACCTGCGTGTTACGCACGGGCTTGCGCACGAGGTGGCGGCTGACCGATGCGAGGGTGGATCCCCACGCGACACCCAGGATCATCGTTGAGTCGATGAAATCGGTGAGAATCCGTGCAGCGGAGAGGGCAACCCGGTCAAGTCGATCGACCTCGGTCGCAGCATCCCCGGCCGGCACGATGTGGGCGGTGAGCCCGAATCGGTCGTGTAGTTGGTGCTGCAGTTGGCTGAGCTGATCGAGCGGCGAGTGCAGCCGGATCTCTACAAGCCCGGAATCCCGGGCAAAAGAAATCAGGCGGCTAATGGACGACCGCGAGATGCGCAGCTCGGAGGCGATGGCATCCATCGTCAAGTTCTGGATGTAATACAGATGAGCAGCACGCAGCGCATCAGCGGTGCGGCTGTCACCGTCGCTTTCTGGGAAGTTCACCTGCACATCCGTTCATGAACCATGCAAAGTCTCCCTCTGAGGGGAGTATCAGCTTATGACCACTTCAACCCCTCGAACCGATGTCGTTTCCCTTACTGAGCACCCGCATTCCCAGGTGCTCGTGATTGGAGGAGGCATAAACGGTGCTGCAACATTCCGCGATCTCGCCCTGCAGGGCATCAACGTCACGCTCATCGAGCGTGGCGACTACATGTCGGGCGCCTCAGCCGCGTCGTCCCACATGATTCACGGCGGCATCCGCTACCTGGAAAACGGCGAGTTCCGACTCGTGCGGGAGGCAGTGCAGGAACGCAACCGGTTGCTGAAGACGGCGCCGCATTACGTCAAGCCTTTACAGACCACGATTCCGATTTTTTCGACGTTTTCGGGGATCACCGCCGCGCCACTGCGGTTCCTTACCCACAAGCAGAGCACGACTACCGAGCGCGGTGCACTGCTGATCAAGGTGGGACTCGTGCTCTACGACTCCTTCTCCCGTGATGGCGGCAGCGTGCCGCGCCACCAGTTCCACGGCCGCCGCAAGTCGCTCGCCGACCAACCAGCTCTCAATCCGAACCTCAAGTACACGGCAACCTACTACGACGCAGCGATGAACAATCCCGAGCGACTCGGGCTGGATGTGCTGCTCGACGGCGTTGTTGCCGGCGGCCGCAGCGCCAACTACGTCGAAGCGATCGGTGCGGCGAAGTCCGCTGAGGGCGGTGGCGGAGTGCTGGTGCGCGATCGTTTGTCGGGCGAAGAATTCGTGCTCACTGCCGACGTGATTGTCAACACCACTGGTCCCTGGACCGACCTCACCAATGACGCCCTTGGTACACCTTCGAAATTCATGGGGGGCACAAAGGGCTCGCACATTGTGCTCGATAACCCGGAGCTGCTCGCGGCGACCAAGGGTCGCGAGCTGTTCTTCGAAAATGACGACGGTCGAATCGTTCTGATTTGCCCGATCAAGGGACGCGTGCTCGTCGGCACCACCGACGTCGATGCCGATCCACGAGACCCGATGATCGAGACCGACGATGACACGGAGTATTTCTTCAAGCTCGTCTCCCAGATCTTCCCCGGCGTCGTCGTCAACCGCTCGCAGATTATCTTTACCTACGCGGGTATCCGTCCCCTCCCTCGCCATGATGACGAGACTCCCGGGTTTGTTTCTCGCGACTATCGCATCGAGAAGGGCAGTTTCGGCGGCTCTCCACTTCTGAGCTTGGTGGGTGGAAAGTGGACAACGTTCCGTGCGTTCGGCGAGCACATGACGAATGACGTGCTTGCGCTGCTGAAGCGCGAGCGAACAACCTTCACCACCACGATGGCCATTGGCGGCGGCGCAGGCTTCCCGACCAGCGAAACCGCGCGCAACGCTTGGATCCACGCTCACGCCGCGGACGTGAATCGATCGCGAGTCGCGCAGCTACTCACGCGCTACGGCACCCGTGCCACCGACGTGATAGCGGCGATCAGCGCTGGCGTCGACGCTCCGCTACGCACGACCGATCTCTACACCACGGCTGAGCTTGGTTACCTCGCGCAATCTGAGAGTGTTGTTCATCTCGATGACGTGCTTCTGCGTCGTACCGACCTGGCGTTCACCGGCGCGGTGACCAGCGAATTGATCGAGGAATTCGCCACTGTGATCGGCGAGAGCCTCGGTTGGACCCCGGAGCGACGAGCGCACGAGATCGATGACACTCGCTCCCTGCTCACAACGCTGCACGGCATTGTCTTCGCCGAGCAGCCGATGCCGATGCAGGTGTCTGAGTAGTCCTGCCCCTCGCTTGGCGTAGCTCCTGTCGTGCACACGGCAGGAGTTACGTCGCGTGTGCGCTGGTGAGTTTTTCTTCGCCGCTAGGGCTGGCCCGAGAAATACCGGGTGATGGGGTGTGTGGTCGTCCGGGCCATGCGCTGGTACCGCGGTTGCTCATGAAACAACTCGGGCCGCACTTCCGGTTGCGCCTGCCAGCGTGCGCTGCGTGACCCGCCCGCCGAATATCCCCGGGGCGAAACCCGTCAGATGAGTACAGGGAACAATTCGTCGAGCGACCGGATGATCGAGACTCCGGAAGCTGCAGCGGCTGCCTCCTCGGAGGCGGTAGCGTCTCCACTCCGATTGAGCCACACGCCCAGGAGCCCGGCGCGTGCGGCACCGATCGCATCGGTCTCCAGGCGGTCCCCGACATAGACGGCATCTGAGGATGTGACCTCGAATCGGGCGCAGGCATGCTCGAATATGCGTCGGTCGGGTTTTGCGATGCCGAGTTCTCCCGAGGCCACGACGTCGTCGACCAGGAGCGTGAGTCCTACTCGCTCGATCTTCTCCCGTTGAAACGCGAGCTCACCATTGGTGATGATGCCGAGCCGCGCACCATTGGTCCGTAAACCGGTGAGGCAACTCACGGCATCATCGCGAAGCATCCAGGCCGCTTCGTATTGCTCGCGATAGCCGTCGAACCAGGAATCGGCGGCGGCATCGAGCTCGAGATCGTGACCATAGGGAGCGGTGAATTCGCGCGCGCGTGCCGGTGGGCGAACAGGGTGTCATCGAGGTCGAACAGCACGGTGACCGGGCGGCCAGCCATGGGCTTCGAGTGCCGCCGCGCGGACGGGATCACCGCGAATCCACAAGAACTCGCGCCGTCACCTCGGGGCAGGTCCCGCGCATCTCTGCCTCCAGTGCGGGGTTTGCCGTGTGGACAGTGGGTGTTGGCTTCATCAATGTCATGATCCGGCAGAGGGGGCCGACATCCGAGTCGTCGAAAGTTCCGGTCGCCCGGAATTCGCGATACGCCACGAAGGCGATGGACCGGATTTCGGGGTCGCCAGCGAAATCCCCTCCCCTCGTCACCAGCACCCAGAAGTCGATCATGGCTTCATCGGGATCGCCTGACTGCCACAGAACGCCCGGCGCGCGCGGGTCGGAAAGAGTCAGGATCTGGTTTGCTGCCCGGTCGCCGGTGTGCCAGATCGATCCGCTGAGGATCCGTGTCATCGGCTGTCGCACCACTGTTTCCGACCAGCTGTCGAACGGAATCGCTGCGCAGGCGAGCAGCACCGCACCGGTCACGGTCGCGATACCCGCCACTGACGTGCCGCGACCGGGGGCCAGAGCGACCACAGTCGCCACAGCAAGCGAAAGTACGACCATCACCAGGAATACCGAAATTATCCACGCGAGCTTCGTCGGATAGTAGGCCGACCAAGGATCACCCTGGCCATGGTCGAGGTAGAGCAGCATCCCGGCAGCCGCGATGGTGGAGCAGGTGATCGCGATCACGCCGGACATCACCGGCAACGAAGTTCTCCGCCGCACGAAGGACGAGAGAGCAACCAGGGCGACGAGCAGAAATGGCACGACCGGCCACGCCGATGGAAATCCGTGGCCGGGGATCTCAAAGGCACCGCCCTGGGAGAGGAAGGTCGGTACTGTCACGATCCCCACCCAGGCCAGAACCTGTGCAGCGCCGAGTACGAGCACGAGCGCCGCAGAACCGTGAAGCGACCGGATAAGTTTCCAGTGCCTCACGAGGATCACAATTCCGAGGGCTCCGGGAACCAGCACCAGAGGAGCCCAGGTGGCGAGCACGAGCGTCGCGAGACCGGAGAGCACGACGAGCGCTGTCACCGGGAAGCGACGCGACGCGAGAAACGCCAGCCAGGTCGCAAGGAGGACCGGCAACACCACGTTCGCGTTGAAATAGCCCCACTGCACCGGAAGCCCGGTCGCGTACCAGGTGAGGGGCAGGAGTGACCCAAGCGCGCTCGCGCCCGCGACCAGCTGAGGATGGCGCTTGGGAATCGCAGAGGCCACCACGGCGCCGGTCAGAATGCACGTCGCCGCGAGAATGAGCGTCCAGACCACGGTGAAAGAGGCGAGATCATGCGCGAGCAGGTTGCGGTCGGCGATGGTCGGCCGTCCCGGAGACATCGCCAGGGCCAGCAGCGACGCGGGTAGTGGCACCGGATTCTCGGCCTGGCCGATCGCGAGACCGCGGGCAGAGAGGATCACGTTGCCGTAGAAAAGGTTATTGAAACCATCGCCGTTCATGGCCCAGCTGAGCCTCGCGGCGCCGGGAACGAACTGGGCGGCGACAAGGGTGCCGATCCAGCCGAGCGCGCCGAGCACGGGTGAGACCCACAGGACGACCGCGTGCCGACCGGGCCTGCGGAGGGCACCGGGGGTACGCAGCAGCAGCAGCACCCCGGCAGCGGTGAAAAGGAGGCCACCCATTACCTGTGAGAGGACGATATCAAGCTGCGCCGCACGGCTCACCAATAGCACGCCCATCGCGAGCAGGATGACCGCGGCAGCGGTGCCGGGAACCGCGAGCAGAAGCCCGAAGCGTTTGCTGAGCGCGAGAAGCCACGGCACGCTGCTGAGCGCCAACACCACGAAAAGGAGGATCATCGGTGGTCCACAACTGCGGGCTCGTCGCCCGCTACCGCTCGGCTCCGAGTCACGTCGGCCACCCGGGTCGCTCGACTCGAGGCTCTCCGGCCCGAAGCACGCCATGCCAGGCCGGGGGATGGCTGCCGTCACGGAAGGTCAGCCCGGTCGGCCGCTCCCCGGTGAAGCTAAAGCCCGCCTTGCGTGCCACCGAGACGGATGCCGCATTACCGATCACGCACTCCCACGCGACCTCCGTGCGCCCGAAGCCGCTCATCAGCCAGTCGGTCACGACGATGACCGCTTCCGTCATCAGCCCTCGTCCCCGATGCGGCGCGCCGAGCCAGTAGCCGATATCGCCGAACTCGCGGCGCCACCCGATGATTCCCAGCAATGGCCCGCCCTCGCTCTCGCGCACCGCCCAGGTGAGCTCGTCACCGGAGAGCCATCCGCCGGGCACGACCCGATAGAGGAAGAAATCGGCATGCCGCTGCTCATACGGCCAGGGCAGGGTCATGAACCTCTCGAACAGCGGGTCCCGGCAGTACTCAGCCACCGCAAACCGGTCGGAGAGCACGGGCGAATCGAGCCACAGCCGCTCGGTCTGAAGCACTGTCGCCTTCATCGTCAGCGTTTCGGTAGGAGGCCGACACGGTCGTAGACCGTCGCGAGAGTCACGTCGGCGATGGCCGCAGCACGATCGGCATTGCCGGCGAGCACCCGATCCAGTTCCGCGGGATCGTCGAGCAACTCGAGAGCGCGCGCGCGGACCGGTGCGAAGGTCGCTACGACCACTTCGGCAAGGTCTGTTTTGAAGTCGCCGTAGCCCTTCCCGTCATAGTCAGCCTCGAGGGAGGCGATCGATCTGTCCGCGAGCACGGCGAAGATCGTCAACAGGTTGGAGACCCCGGGTTTTTCAGCGACGTCGTAACGCACCTCGCGACCGGCATCCGTCACTGCGGCCTTAATCTTCTTCGCGGTGACGGAGGGCTCATCGAGCAACCACACCACGCCCGATGTGGACTCCGCGGACTTGCTCATCTTGGAGCCCGGATTCTGCAGGTCGTAGATACGCGCTGTCTCTGTCAGGATCATCGGCTCCGGCATCGCGAAGGTCGGGCCGAAGCGCGTGTTGAAACGGTTCGCGAGGTCGCGGGTGAGTTCCACGTGCTGCTTCTGGTCGTCGCCGACCGGCACCGCCACCGCGTTGTAGAGCAGGATGTCGGCGGCCATGAGGGTGGGGTAGGCGAAGAGGCCGACCGATGCGGCATCCGCTCCCTGCTTCGCGGCCTTGTCCTTGAACTGGGTCATCCGGCTGGCCTCGCCGAAACCGGTGATGGTGTTGAGCACCCAGGCGAGCTGCGGATGCGCCGCCACATGCGACTGCACGAAGAGGGTGGAGACTTGCGGGTCGATTCCCGCGGCGATGTACTGGGCGGCGGTGCGGCGAGTGTTCTCGCGCAAGGCGGCCGGATCCTGCGCCACGGTGATCGCATGCAGGTCCACGATGCAGAAGATGGCGTCATGGCTGGTCTGCAGCTCTTTCCACTGCAACAGTGCACCGATGTAATTGCCGATGTGCAGGGATTCGGCAGAGGGCTGCATGCCGGAGAACAGGCGGGGTTTGGGGCTCATGGTCCCAGTCTTCCAGAGAGTGCGGAGGGGGGCAGCAGCGCGTCAGACCAGGTAGTCGACGACCACCGGGGAGTGGTCCGACCAGCGGGTGTCCCACGCCGACGCGCGATCCACCGAATAGTTGGTGACGGATGCCGCGAGCGTCGGTGAGGCCATGTGGTAATCGAGTCGCCATCCGGTGTCGGTGTCGAAGGCCTGTCCGCGTTGGGACCACCAGGTGTACGGCCCGTCAACCTCGCCGGCCCACTGGCGGCCGACATCCACCCAGCCCAGTCCGCGGCGGGTCTTCCCGTCGACGCAGGCGATGTTTTTTCCGGCCGGCCCGAAGAACTTGTCGAAGTAGGCGCGCTCCTTGAGCAGAAACCCGGCGCTCTTGCGATTGCCGCGCCAGTTCTTGAGATCGAGTTCGCGATGCGCAACGTTGAGGTCGCCGACAATCACCGAGAGCGGCGTGTGGGTGGCGAGCTCCGGGAGGCGCTTCGTCATGGCGTCGAGGAACTTGTATTTTTCGATCATCTTCTTGGGGGCTTCGGCATCGCCGGAATGCACATAGGTGCTCACCACCGTGACGATCGAATCGCCGACCCGGTAGTCGGCCTCGAGCCAGCGACCGGCGCTGTCGAACTTCTCCTCTCCGAGCTCGACGCGATGGATCTCGGCCCCGCCGCGGCTGGCGAGGGCGACGCCGGCTCGCCCTTTCGCGGTCGCGGCGTCGTGGAGGATGTTCCATTCCGGTCCGAGTAGGTCTTCGAGGTCGGATGTCGCGGCCCGCACCTCCTGCAGGGCGAGGATGTCGACATCCCGCGCTGCCAGCCACTCGCCCATGCCCTTGCGGAATGCGGCTCGCACTCCGTTGACGTTCACGCTGGCGATACGCAGTGGGGAGCTCATGATCCGAGCCTAGCGAAGACGGGTGAACTTACCGGAGGCGGGCGATCGGTCGTACCCGCGGGCGTGGGTGACGACCCGGCGGGATGGTACCCTGGCGCCGGGCAGTCGCCGTCGCCGTCTGGCCGTGGTCGGCCATGTCGACGGAGATCCAGGTCGCGGCGATCAGGATCACCTGGCAGACAAGTCCGAACCAGACGAGCAGCCCGAGGATGACGGCAAACGACGCCAGCAGCGGATTCTTGCCGGCGCCCCCCACAATCGTGGCCCCGAGCACCTTGAGGATGCCGAGGGCCAGGCCACCGAGCAGGGAGCCGGTGAGCAGGCGTTGCCAGGGTATTCGCACCGCGAGCAGCACGCGGTACAGCGTGGCGAGCACGAGGGTATCGATTACCAGCACGATGACGAGACCGATGACGTGCCCGATTGCCTTGGCGAAGGCCGAACGGTTGTCGATGTGAAGCAGGTCGAAGAGCGAGGTCAGCGCGCTGGTGGAGAATACGGAGATCGCGGCTGAGGCTACGGTGACGGCGGCAAAGGCGACGACCAGGCCGAGATCCCGCAGCTTGAGAAGGAGGAAGAAGGTCGTGTCCGGTGCGAGATCGAAGACGGCACGCACGGCCGATCGGGCGGAGGCGAACCAGCTGAGCGCGGTCACGAGAAGCGCCGCGGCGGCGATGATGCTGCTCCAGCCGAGCACCCGGGACTTGAACAGGGCGTCGAGATTAATCGCACCGCCGCTGCCGTGACCGGAGTCGATCAGGCCGGGGACCGAGCTGGAGAGGGTGCTGACCACCGCATCCTTCAGGTCCGGATTCGATTCGATCGACAGTCCGAGCAGAGCGAATCCCACATAGAGTCCGGCGAAGACACTGTAGAGGGCCGTGAGGCTGAGACCGCCGGCGAGGATCGGGCCGTTCTTCTCGGAATAGCGCAGGAAGACCCGTACCGGCCGGAGCTTCATGACCCGCGCAATGAGCCTCTGCAATGACCTGAGCATCCGTTCCCTTCGACCACTTAAGCCTAACCAACACGCCGGTAGAGTTTTGAGGGAACGGCACCGGCTCGAGGAAGAGGAACGCATGGATCTGCACGGTATCGGCGTGGGACGCGGAGTGGCCGTCGGCCCAATCCTGAGGATGCCGGATCCCCTGCCCGAACCCACGGATTCCCCGCGGAGTGTGGATGCGGCGGCGGAGCTCGCGACGGTCACCTCCGCGCTGTCAACCGTTGCTGGCGAACTCCTCGCTCGCGGCGAGACGGCCGGCGGCGCCGCACGAGACGTGCTGGAAGCAGCTTCCCTGATGGCGCAGGACCCGACTCTCGTCGATGATGTCACCGCGCGCATCGAGTCGGGTAAGACCGGCGAGCGCGCCGTCTTCGAGGCCTTCGGTATCTTCCAGGACATGCTCGTCGGCATGGGGGGTCTCATGGCCGAACGTGCCACCGACCTCGGCGACGTTTCCCAGCGCATCATTGCCCATCTTCGCGGCGTTCCGGCGCCCGGTGTACCCACCTCCGACAGCCCGTTCATTCTTGTGGCGTCCGACCTCGCTCCGGCCGATACCGCGCTCCTCGACCTCGACAAGGTGCTCGGCCTCATTACCCGTGACGGCGGACCCACCAGCCACACGGCCATCCTCGCCCGGTCCAAGTCAATTCCGGCGATCGTCGGGGTGGCGGGGGCGCTTGACCTCACCGACGGCACCGTCGTCATCGCGGATGCCGCCACCGGAAGCGTGCGCGTAGCGCCGAACGACTCCGAGGTTTCCGATGCGCGGCAGCGCATCGCGGAGCGTGCTTCAGCGGCGGCCGCTCCGATCACCGACGGCGTACTCGCCGACGGTACCAAGGTGCCGCTGCTCGCCAACCTCGGCTCCCCGAAGGATGCTGCTGCTGCGGTCGAGCTCGGCGCTGAGGGGGTCGGCCTCTTCCGCACGGAGTTCCTGTTCCTCGATTCGAAGTCCGCGCCGACCGTCGAGGAGCAGCGGGTGCAGTACACCGAGTTGCTTTCCCACTTCCCGGGCAAGAAGGTCGTGGTGCGGGCGCTCGATGCTGGCGCCGACAAGCCGCTCAGCTTCCTCAACGACGCCCATGAAGAGAACCCCGCTCTCGGGCTTCGCGGCCTGCGTGCTCTTCGCCTCCGCGAGCCGATCCTGCGCGACCAGCTCACCGCCCTCGTGCTCTCCGAAGCCGAGACGGAGGCCGAGCTCTGGGTGATGGCCCCTATGGTGTCCGACTCCGAGGAGACCGAGTACTTCGTCGCCCTCGGGAAGGAGCTCGGGCTGAAGATCGTCGGTGTAATGGCTGAGGTTCCGTCCCTCGCCGTGCTGGCCGACCAGGTGCTCGAGAGTGCCGACTTCGTGAGCGTCGGCACCAACGACCTCACGCAGTACACCCTCGCCGCGGACCGGATGCTGGGATCGGTCGCGCACTTCCAGGACCCTTGGCATCCCGCTGTGTTGCGCCTCGTCAAGCTCATCGGCGACGCCGGGGCCGCGAGTGGCAAGTCGGTCGGAATCTGTGGTGAGGCTGCGGCGGATCCCCAGCTCGCCGTGGTGCTCGTCGGTCTCGGGGCGACCACGCTGAGTATGACTCCGGCGGCGCTCGCCGACGTGCGTGCCGAGCTCGCAACGGTCACCCTTGAGCAGGCGCGGGACAGGGCCGCCGCGGCCCTTGGTGCGCGCACGGCGGCAGGGGCGCGGGCCGCGGCATCCGCCTGATTCTCGAAGGTGCCGCGTGAGGAGAGGAACGCAGACGCAAGGGGACCCGGCGTTTACTCGCCATCGCGGCATCCGCAGTTCATACTGGTGGGACCGGGGAGTTTTTCGATGATGAATCGGATGACCCCTCTGGGACGAAATGGGGATCGGCCATGAAGTACAAGCACGCGGAAGAGCGTGGAAATCCGGACGCGGTGTCTTCGGATGAATCACTCGTAGTTCTGGCACGCGCCGGTGATCGGGGTGCCTTCGCTCAGCTGTGGCAGCGTCATGCCCAATCCGGGCTGCGAGTGGCCCGACAATACACCTCGTCCATCGAAGCCGACGACCTCGTGTCGGAGGCTTACGCACGCATCTACCAGCGGGTCCTCGCCGGTGGCGGCCCCGATGGCGCTTTCCGCCCGTATCTCTACACGACGATCCGCAATCTCGCGAGTCGATGGGGTGGCGACCGTCGTGATGTCAACGTAGATGACATCAGAGAGTTCGAAGACCCGATGGCCGCCGAGGACCCGGCAACCATCGCACTCGACCGCACCCTCACCGTGCGGGCATTCCGGGCTCTGCCCGAGCGCTGGCAGTCGGTTCTCTGGTACACCGAGGTGGAGGGAATGGATCCGCACGAGGTCGCCCCGATCCTCGGACTCACCGCCAACGGCGTTGCCGCGCTTTCGTACCGTGCCCGCGAGGGTTTGCGGAAGGCCTGGCTGCAGGCGCACGTCTCCGACGCCACAGCCTCGGGGGAGTGCCAATGGGCGATCGCCCGCTTCGGTGATTTCGCCCGCAACGGCCTCACGGCGCGGGAACGCACCCGCGTCAACGATCACCTCGCCACCTGTGCGCGCTGCTCGATCATCAGCGAGGAGGTGGACGAGGTGGGCTCGCACCTCGCGCTCGTTCTGCTCCCGCTGCTGCTCGGCGGTATCGCCGGTGGCGGTCTCCTTGCATCACTCAGCCTGCCGACATCCGCCGTTGCTGCGACAATCGCGCCCGCTCTGCCGCCCGCTTTCGCGGCGTCCGTGGTCGCCACACCGACAGTGGTGGCGGCACTTACCTCCAGCTCGATTGCTGCGCCGCTCATCGGCACGCTCGCGGTCGCCATTGCCGTCTCCGGAGGGCTCGCGGCGAGTAACGCCTCGCCGGTGACGCCGGCACCGGTGTCGACATCGATCGCACAGCCCTACGACAGCGGGGTGACATCAGCCACTATGCCGACCACAATCGCCAACACGGCCGCGGATACCCCGGGGTCAACGCCCGACGCATCGACCGACAGTCTCGTGTCGGCTCCGGGCGCGCTCGGTTCCGCGGTCAACAGCAGCGTCTCCGAGGTTGGAACCGTCGTCGATTCAGTGGTGAAAGACCTCGCGAATCCGGTGAACTCACTCATCCCCGGAATTACCGTTGGTCCGGTCGCCGTTGCCGCGCGGACGGCTCCCCTCGGGGTATCGAGTGCCCTCGATCTGACGGGCACGGCAATCCCCGGTGCGACAATCACGCTTCAGGCGGTCGGCGTCGTGTATGCCACGACAACGGTGTCGCCCCTGGGCACCTGGGCTATCCAGGTGACCGCACCGCCGGCATCCGCGGTCAGGCTTCAGCTGAAACAGACCGTGGTGAGCCCACTCGGCATCACTCTCGGCGTGCCCTTGAGGGTCCTTTCGAACAGCCTGGGCCTAAGCCTTGAGGTGCTCGCGGGCTGAGCTCGCCTTCCCCGCAAAATATTTTGGCAAACCCGCGTCATAGTTGCACGCTTGAGCGGTCTCTTCTACTAAGAAGAGAAGGGGTTCTCTTCCCACCTCCCAGATGCAGAGGGTTAGGGAGGGTTGGCGGGGGACTGATAGCACCGCTGAGAATGCAAATCGCCGACTGCCCTTCGGGTGGGCAGTCGGCGATTTCTTCGGTCAAAAATGGTGCTACGGTTTGCCGCTCAGAATGGCCGCCTTGACCTCGGCGATCGCCTGGGTCACCTGGATGCCGCGGGGGCACGCCTCGGTGCAGTTGAAGGTCGTGCGGCAGCGCCACACTCCCTCCTTGTCGTTCAGGATGTCGAGCCGAACCTGCGATCCCTCGTCCCGTGAGTCGAAGATGAATCGGTGCGCATTCACGATCGCGGCCGGTCCGAAGTACTGGCCGTCAGTCCAGAACACCGGGCAGCTCGAGGTGCAGGCCGCACAAAGGATGCATTTTGTGGTGTCGTCGAAGCGAGCGCGCTCCACCGGGCTTTGAAGTCGCTCTTTATCCGGTTTCGAAGACGCGATCAGGAATGGCTGCACCGCCTTGAAGCTCTCGAAGAACGGATCCATGTTGACGATCAGATCTTTTTCGAGCGGGAGTCCCTTGATGGCCTCGACAGTGATCGGCTTCGACAGGTCGAGGTCTTTGAGCAGTGTCTTGCAGGCGAGACGGTTCCGACCGTTGATTCGCATCGCGTCTGAGCCGCACACGCCGTGCGCGCACGAGCGACGAAAGGTCAGCGAGCCATCCTGTTCCCACTTGATCTTGTGCAGGGCGTCAAGCACGCGATCGGTGCCGCCCATCACCACGTCGAAGTTCTCCCAGCGCGGCTCGGAATCAATTTCCGGGTCGAAGCGGCGGATCATCAGGGTCGCGGTGAATGTCGGAATCTCTTCCGGCACCGACGGGCGATTTTCCAAGACTGCATTGCTCATGAATCAGTACTTTCTTTCCATCGGCGGATAGTTGGTTATCACAACCGGCTTCCAACCGAGCTTGATATGTTCTCCGGCATCGGCGGACTCGGGGTCGCCGACCAGGTAGGCCATCGTGTGCACCAGGAAGTTCGTGTCATCCCGATCCGGGTAGTCCTCGCGCATATGACCGCCTCGGCTCTCCTTGCGCGAGCGAGCAGAGTAGACGACCACCTCGGCGAGGTCGAGCAAAAAGCCGAGCTCAACAGCCTCGAGCAGGTCGGTGTTGAACCGCTTCCCCTTGTCACGCAGGGCGATGTTCTTATAGCGCGCGCGCAGCCGCTCGATGAGTTCCGTCACTTCGGCGAGAGACTCGTCGGTGCGGAAGATCTGTGCGTTCCGATCCATCGAGTCCTGCAGCTCCTTGCGGATGGCGGCGATATTCTCCGAGCCGTCCCCGCTGCGCACCAGGTCGAGGAGCTGGCGAACTCCAGCTGCCGGGTTGTCGGGAAGTGGCACGAATTCAGCTGTCTTCACATAGGCGACGGCGCTCTTGCCGCTGCGCTTGCCGAACACATTGATGTCGAGCAACGAGTTGGTGCCGAGGCGGTTTGACCCGTGCACGCTTACGCAGGCGCACTCGCCGGCGGCATACAGCCCCGGAACTACTTCGGTGTTGCTTCGCAAGACCTCCGCGTTCACATTGGTGGGGATCCCACCCATGGCGTAGTGCGCGGTCGGCAACACGGGAACCGGCTCGGTGTAGGGCTCAACGCCAAGATAGGTGCGAGCGAACTCGGTAATGTCCGGAAGCTTCTCGTCGATGACCGCCGGTTCGAGGTGGGTGATGTCGAGGTAGAGGTAGTCCTTGTTCGGACCAGCACCCCTGCCCTCTCTGATCTCGGTAGCCATCGACCTCGACACGATGTCTCGCGGAGCGAGGTCCTTCAGTGTCGGAGTGTATCTCTCCATGAACCGCTCGCCGCTGGCGTTGCGAAGGATCGCGCCTTCTCCACGCGCTGCTTCCGAGAGCAGGATGCCGAGCCCGGCAAGCCCGGTGGGATGGAACTGGTAGAACTCCATGTCCTCGAGCGGAAGGCCCTTGCGCCAGATGATCCCGACGCCGTCACCGGTGAGGGTGTGGGCGTTCGAGGTTGTCTTGTAGATCTTGCCGAATCCACCGGTGGCGAAGATGATCGCCTTGGCTTGGAAGACATGCAGCTCTCCAGTGGCGAGCTCATAGGCGACAACGCCGGAGGGGCGCTCCGTGGTGGTGCCGAACGCGTCCGTGACCTCCGTCATCAGCAGATCGAGCACATAGAACTCGTTGAAGAAGTTGATGCCGAGCCTGACGCAGTTTTGAAACAGCGTCTGCAGGATCATGTGACCGGTGCGGTCAGCGGCGTAACAGGCGCGACGTACCGGTGCCTTGCCATGTTCCCGGGTGTGACCGCCGAAACGGCGCTGGTCGATTTTGCCCTCTGGCGTGCGATTGAAGGGGAGTCCCATGTTCTCGAGATCGAGAACGGCATCGATGGCCTCTTTGGCGAGGATCTCGGCCGCGTCCTGGTCAACGAGATAGTCGCCACCCTTGACGGTGTCGTAGGTGTGCCACTCCCAGTTGTCTTCCTCGACGTTGGCGAGTGCCGCCGCCATCCCCCCCTGCGCCGCACCGGTGTGTGAGCGCGTGGGATACAGCTTCGAGATAACCGCGGTGTTCGCATGCGGTCCGGCCTCGATGGCCGCCCGCATTCCGGCTCCGCCAGCGCCAACGATGACGATATCGAACTGGTGGTGGTGCACGCCATCAATGATTGAGGAGGTGCCGGGCGCGTCGGTTGTGGTGGTGTCTTCGGCCATTATCTGTTCAGCCTTACTTCGCCGCGCAGAACGACGGGAGCAACTCGGCGGGCGAGCCCGCAGGACATGGGTCGAAGGTGTAAATCACAAGAGTTCCCAGCAGGATCAGTAATACGGCAGACGCGAGGAGGGCGCCCTTGAATATGCGACGAACGAGGGGGTTGGCCGCGTAGTCGTTCACGATGGTGCGCATACCATTTGCGCCATGGATGAGGGCGAGCCAGAGCAGCAGGGTGTCCCAGATCTGCCAGAACGGCTGTGACAGCTTGCCGCCGACGAAGCCGAAGTCGATGGCCTTGACTCCCGCTCCCGCGACGAGGTTGACGAAGAGGTGTCCGAAAATAAGCACGATCAACACGACGCCACTTGCACGCATGTAGATCCAGCCCCATTTCTCAAAATTGAAGCGTGAATGCTGTTGGGTGCGCGCCGAACGCGGGCTCTCGATCGTTGCGGTCATGATCACGCCCCTCCGAAGATGTGAATGAGCTGCCGGGGCAGGAAGCCCGCCATCAGTACGACCCACAGGCCGATAACAATCCAGAACATCAGGCGCTGGTGCTTGGTGCCGACGCTCCAGAAATCGATGAGGATGATGCGGAGGCCGTTCAGGGCGTGAAATCCGATTGCTGCGACAAGGGCAGCCTCACCGAGCCCCATGATCGGCGTCTTGTATTGGTCGATGACCGCGTTGTATGCCTGCGGGCTGAGTCGCACGAGCGATGTGTCGAGAATGTGCACGAGTAGGAAGAAGAAAATCGCGACTCCGGTGATGCGATGCAACACCCACGACCACATGCCTTCCCGACCGCGGTACAGCGTTCCTCGAGGAACCCGCGGAGCGGAGATCCTTGGTAGCGGAAATTTCTTGTCTGGCATGGGTGCAGCCAGGGCCCCCGCCGACTTCTCTGGCACGAGCAACCCTCCTTGGCATCGGTCAGCCCCGACGATGGGGCACGTCAAATGTGTACTAAGCGAACGTCTTCTACTCTATTCCTGACGATCGGGAGCTTGCTGCCAAACGGCGGCCACAGTGTCTCGATAGCGAGTGACTTCACAGCCAGTGAGGCAAACAGCGGTGTGCGCTGCGGGCGACCGAATTCTCCAGCGACCGCGCCTTCCGGATGAACCGCACCTCCGCGCGGGCTGCGCCTCCGGATAGTGTGAGCGTCATGGCCATACCGACTGAACCGCTTGACCGCTTCTACTGCGTCATCCCGGCCGGCGGCATCGGCTCGCGTCTCTGGCCGCTCTCTCGTGCCGACGCGCCGAAGTTTCTTCACGATCTCACCGGGTCGGGAAGCACCCTGCTTCGCGCCACCTGGGATCGACTCGCGCCGATTTCGGGCCCGGACCGCATCATGGTGGTCACCGGCCGCGCCCATCGTACCGCGGTAGAGGCCCAGCTTCCCGACCTCATCGATCCGAATGTGGTGCTTGAAAGCGAGCCGAAGGATTCATCGGCCGCGATCGGACTGGCCGCAGCCATCCTCGTTCGGCGCGAGCCGGATGTCATCATCGGTTCTTTCGCCGCCGACCACGTGATCTCCGACCAGCGCGGCTTTCGCCGGGCGGTTGTCGAGGCGGTCGCGGCGGCACGGGCGGGCTACATCGCGACGATTGGAATCACTCCAACGGATGCGGCAATCGGCTTCGGCTACATCCACTGCGGAGCCGCCCTCGAGATCCCTGATGCCCCGCGTGCCGTGAGCGGAGACAGTTTCGTCGAGAAACCCGACCTGGCCACCGCGCAGTCCTATCTCGAGGACGGCAACTACCTGTGGAACGGCGGCATGTTCATCTCCCGCGCCGATGTGCTGCTCCGGCAACTCGGCGAGACCGAGCCAGAACTACTCGCCGGGCTCGAGGAACTCGCGGAAGCCTGGGATACCCCGCGCCGCGGAGCCGTGGTCGACAGGGTGTGGCCTGAGCTCAAGAAGATTGCAATCGATTACACCGTCGCCGAACCGGCGGCTGCAGCGGGACGCCTCGTCGTCATCCCCGGCGATTTCGACTGGGACGATGTCGGCGACTTCGCCGCAATCGCCAAACTTCACTCCGGAGGCCGCAAATCCGACCTCGCGATCCTCGGCGAGAATGCCCGGGTGCTCGCGGATGCCTCGAGCGGGGTGGTCATCAGCCAGACCGGCCGCCTGATCTCCCTCATCGGCGTCACCGATATCGTCGTGGTCGATACGCCGGACGCTCTCCTGGTCACCACCAGCGCCAACGCGCAGCGGGTGAAGTCTGTCGTCGATGCCCTCAAACTGTCGGGTCGAAGCGACGTTCTCTAGCTGACCCGCGTGCTGCCGAGCAGCGAACGGTGGTGTTTCTGGTGACGCTTCCCGGTCCTGGCATCGCGCTCGGCGCACTTCTGATCCTTTCGCCGGACCACGGGGGCAGTCTTACATTTCCTGAACATTTCAGAGCTATCGCCGCTAGGTGACGGTTCGGCCACGGCCGTGCCGTGAGGCCATCCGAGATTCCCATCGTTCGCTAACGTGTACACCACTAAGCCCCAGCGTTTTCCGCTGGGCAGCATCTTGGAGGACACCTTGAGACTCACTTCTCGCAGCCGACTGTTGGGCGGCCTTGCCACAATCGGAGTTGCGGCGCTGCTCGCCGGTTGCGCATCGGCGCCAGCACCAACCACGAAAAACAGCGCCGCGGCGTCCAATTTCAAGCCCTGCATGGTCTCTGACCAGGGCGGGTTCGATGACAAGTCGTTCAATCAACTTGGCCTCGAGGGCCTGCAGAGTGCAGCCAAGAAGCTGGGTGTTAAAGAGGCCCATGTGCAGTCGGTCACCGAAAATGACTACGTACCGAACCTCGCCCAGATGGTGGGCCAGGGTTGCAACCTGATCGTGACCGTTGGATTCAACCTGGCCAACGCCACCAGGGACGCGGCCAAAGCGAACCCCAAGGTGAACTTCGCACTGGTTGACTCCGCGCTCTCCAACGCTGATTTTTCAACGCTGACCCTCCCGAATGTGAAGCCAGTGCTTTCCGACACCGCGCAAGCGGCATTCCTGGTCGGTTACGCGGCAGCGAGCTACAGCAAGACCGGCGTCATCGGCACCTTCGGCGGAGTAAAGATTCCGCCGGTCACCATTTTCATGGATGGCTACGCTGACGGTGCGGCGTACTTCAATAAGCAGAAGAACAAGAACGTCAAGGTGCTTGGCTGGGATGTCAAGGCGCAGAACGGAGCCTTCACCGGCGGTTTTGCTGCCGGCACCGAGGCTCAGAACGCCGCTCAGACCCTGATTGATCAGAACGCCGATGTCATCCTTCCGGTCGGCGGGCCGATCTTCCAGAGCGCGGGCGCAGCCATCGTCAGCTCCGGCAAGCCGATTGCCCTGATCGGGGCGGATGCGGATGTCTTCGTGACCTTCCCGAAGTACGACGACCTCTACTTCTCGTCGATCATGAAGAACATGAGTGGAGACATCGCCGATATCGTCGCTTCTGCTTCTGCCGGCAAGTTCGATGCCACGCCCTATGTGGGAACGCTGGAAAACGGCGGCGTCAGTATGGCACCGTTCCACAAGTTCGAGTCGAAGGTCGACTCCGGTCTCAAAAAGGAACTCGACGCCATCAAGGCCGATATCGTGAGCGGCAAAATCAAGGTCGAGTCTCCCTCCACCCCCAAGTAGGCGAAGAAGCGTTCGGACAATGTTCTGAAAAGCACCACTTCGATAGTCGGGGAGACCAGCGTCGCTGGCCTCCCCGACTCATTTCCATTCGTCTTTCCCATCCGTGCGACGGCGCCGGATAGATTGTGAATCATGAAGCTCGAACTTCGTGGCATTACGAAGCGCTTTGGCGCACTCGTCGCTAACGACCACATCAGTCTCACGGTAGAGCCGGGCGAGATTCACTGTCTGCTCGGTGAAAACGGCGCGGGCAAGTCAACCCTCATGAACGTGCTCTACGGTCTCTACCAGGCCGACGAGGGACAGATTTTGCTCGACGATGCTGTGCAGCATTTCGCCGGCCCCGGTGATGCGATGGCCGCCGGCATCGGTATGGTGCACCAGCACTTCATGCTCATTCCGGTGTTCACGGTCGCCGAGAATGTGATGCTCGGGCACGAGCAGACCACCTTCGGCGGGCGACTCAACCTGAAGGCGGCACGCGCGGAGGTCAACCGGATTTCGGCCCAATTCGGCTTCCAGGTCGACCCGGATGCGCTGGTCGAAGATCTCCCGGTCGGTATCCAGCAGCGGGTCGAGATCATCAAGGCGTTGTCGCGCGATGCGCAAGTGCTCGTTTTCGATGAGCCAACCGCTGTGCTCACGCCCCAGGAAACCGACGAGCTCATGTCGATCATGAAACAGCTCAAGGCATCGGGAACCTCCATTGTTTTCATCACTCACAAGCTGCGGGAAGTCCGCGAGGTGGCTGACCGGATCACGGTCATCCGTCTGGGTAAGGTCGTTGCCGAAGCGTCTCCCACTGCCACCAATGCTGAGTTGGCGTCTCTCATGGTTGGTCGACCGGTCGACCTCACTCTCGAAAAGAATGCGGAGAAGCCGGGGGTGGCCGCACTCGTCATTAGCCATCTCTCCGTCGTCGATCATCACTCCCAGCTCGTCGTCAACGATGTGAGCTTCGAGGTGAAGTCCGGGGAAGTTCTCGCCATCGCCGGAGTGCAGGGCAATGGCCAGACCGAACTCACCGAAGCAATCATGGGCCTGCAGGATCACGTCACCGGCGACATCACGCTCGATGGCAAGCCACTTCTCGGCCACAGCGTACGACGGGTGCTCGAAGCCGGGGTCGGTTTTGTGCCAGAGGATCGCCAGGAGGATGGGCTGGTCGGCGAGTTCACCGTCGCCGAGAACCTGATGCTCGATCGCTCGGTGGGAAAGCCGTTCACCAGAGCGGGAAGCTTGCAGCTGGGTTACCTCGTTGAGTTCGCCGAAAATAAGCTGAAGGAATTCGACATTCGAGCACAGGGTATTGCCTCCCGAGCCAGTCAGCTCTCCGGTGGTAACCAGCAGAAAGTCGTTCTCGCTCGCGAACTCAGCCGCGACCTGCGCCTTTTCGTGGCAGCGCAACCCACGCGTGGGCTGGATGTGGGATCCATCGAATTCGTTCATAAGCGCATCATTGCGACGCGGGATTCCGGAATTCCCGTCGTTGTGGTCTCAACCGAACTCGATGAAGTCGTCGCTCTCGCCGACCGCATCGCCGTCATGTACCGGGGGGGCATCGTCGGAATAGTACCGGGAGACACCCCGCGTGAGGTGCTCGGTTTGATGATGGCGGGGGAGGTGCCGGCAGGGCTTTCCGTCCCACCGACACCGAAGCCAACAGTCTCGAAGGAGGTCGCGGCGTGAGCGTCGAAAAGGCCCCTGGAAACAGCCAGGCCACAGTGGATGATCCAGCTCTTCAGCCGGGCAACACGATGACCGGGCCGGACGAGAGCGAGCCGGAGACCGACTCCCGATTCAGCGGAGCTCTGCGAGAGATTGTTTCCGGCAGTGCGGTCATCTCTATTCTCGCCGTTGTGCTCGCGATGGTGGCTGGCGCGATCTTGATCGCGCTGACCGACCCAACGGTGCGCGCGGCATCCGGCTACTTCTTCTCTCGACCCGCCGACACCTTCTCGGCGATCTGGCAGGCGGTCTCTGGCGCCTACGGTTCGCTGATCCAGGGTTCCGTCTACAACTTCTCTCGCCCCGACTTCGTCGATGGTATTCGGCCGCTGACCGAGACGTTGAGCTTCGCCACTCCTCTGGTCGCGGCGGGCCTCGGTGTTGCGGTTGGTTTTCGAGCGGGCATGTTCAACATCGGTGGGCGAGGCCAGATGCTGTTCGGTGCCGCCGCGGCCGGGTGGGTTGGCTTCGCTTTCGACCTGCCACCCGGCATCCATCTGGTTCTTGCGCTTGCTGCCGGCATCCTCGCCGGAGCGCTCTGGAGTGGGCTCGCCGGCATCCTCAAGGCGCGAACCGGCGCTCACGAGGTGATCGTCACGATCATGCTCAACTACGTTGCCTTCTACCTGATCAGTTACCTGCTCAGTACGAAGGGGCTCTTGCAGGCGCCGGGATCCAATAATCCCAAGTCGCCGGGAATGCACCCGAACGCGATCTTTCCGCGACTGCTCGGTCCGCAGTACAACCTGACCATCGGGTTTCTTCTCGTGATCGCCGCGACCCTCGCCGTGTGGTGGCTGCTCAATCGTTCGAGCCTCGGATTCCGCTTCCGTGCGGTGGGCGAAAACCCGAACGCGGCCAGGGTGGCTGGCATCAATGTCAAGAACACCTATGTCTTCGTCATGCTGATCTCCGGGGCGCTCATCGGAATGGCCGGCGCAAACCAGGTGCAGGGCGTGATTACCTCCGGATTCACCTCGGGCATCGACGCCGGGCTCGGATTCGATGCCATCACCGTCGCGTTGCTCGGGCGCTCTCGGCCCTGGGGCGTCTTCTGGGCGGCCATCCTGTTTGGTGCCCTCAAAGCGGGCGGGTTCACGATGCAGGCGGTGGAGGGAATTCCCATCGACATCATCCTGGTGGTGCAATCGTTGATCGTATTGTTCATTGCGGCACCGCCGCTCATTCGAGCCGTATTTCGGTTACCTCAACCGCGAGTGAAGCTCAGGCCGAGAGCATCCGCGGTTCAGGGCAAGAAAGCGGTGGTGACCAAATGACAGCGGTAACGAGCAACGTCGGTTCCTCCCACGGCGCACCCGGTACGTCGGTCGTCGCCCTTGCCACCGCCGTGGTGAAGAGCTGGAAGGCACCCATTGCGCTGGGGATCTTCGCGGTCATAGCGGTCATTTTGTTCGCTCTCGTTACGAGGACCGGCACGGGCATCAGTACCTTCCGGCTGTCAACTTCGCAGGATTTCTTCCCACTGCCCGAGCTGCAGGTGCCGACGCGCGCCACCGGCGTCGTGGTGTCGATACTGCTCATCCTGATCGCCGCCACCGCGGCCATCCTGGTGCGGCAGAGCCGCCGGGTGCCGATCTGGGTGATCGTGATCTACGCCATCCTCTTCATGTTTGGCTTCCTGGCCTGGGCGGCGTCGGGCGGGACGGTGCCGATTCCGGGCCTTCTCATCGGAACGGTCGGGCTCGCTACACCACTGATCTTCGGTGCCCTCAGCGGCGTCATTTCCGAGCGCGTCGGGGTCGTCAACATTGCCATCGAGGGGCAGCTCCTGGCCGGAGCATTCGTCGCAGCCATCGTGTCGTCCATCACTCGCCAACCCGTTGTCGGACTGCTGGCGGCGATGGTGGCCGGCATGCTGGTCTCGTTCGTCCTCGCCGCGTTTTCGATCAAGTACTTCGTCGACCAGATCATCGTCGGAGTGGTCCTGAACGTGCTCGTGCAGGGCCTCACGAGCTTTCTCTACTCCACCCTGTTGAGCCCGAACTCTCAGGTCTTGAACTCGCCGATTCAGTTTCCCCGGGTGAACATCCCGGTGCTGAGTCAGATTCCAATCATCGGGCCGGTGCTGTTCCAGCAGACCGTCATCAGTTACATCATGTACGTGACGGTGGCGTTGGTGTATTTCGGGCTTTTCCACACCAAGTGGGGACTGCGGCTGCGGTCGTCCGGGGAGCACCCGCAGGCCGCTGACACGGTCGGCATCAACGTCAACCGCACGCGATTCTGGAATGTCTCGCTGGCGGGCGCCATCGCCGGAATGGGCGGCGCCTACTACACGCTCGTCGTGGTGGGGGCGTTCAACAAAGAAATGACCAACGGAGCCGGATTCATCGCCCTCGCTGCGGTAATTTTCGGTCGCTGGGATCCCCTCCGCGCGACCATGGCGGCGCTTTTGTTCGGGTTCGCGACGAACCTGCAAAATGTCCTTGGTGTCATCGGATCGCCGGTACCGAGCGAGTTCATGCTGATGCTTCCCTATGTCGTGACGATCTTCGCCGTGGCCGGACTGGTCGGCAGGGTACGAGCTCCCGCGGCCTCTGGCAGGCCGTACATCAAGTGATGGACATCGACTGGGAGGCGCTGCGCGCGATCGCGAACGAGGCGAATACTCACGCCTACGCACCGTATTCGAAGTTTCCGGTTGGCGCGGCCGCCATTGTCGACGACGGGCGGATCATCTCCGGAGCGAACGTGGAGAATGCCTCCTATGGCCTGACGCTCTGCGCCGAATGTGCTCTCGTCTCCTCGCTGCACATGACCGGCGGCGGACGGCTCGTTGCCTTCACCTGTGTCGACGGACGCGGCAACATCCTCATGCCGTGTGGGCGCTGCCGCCAGCTGCTCTATGAACATTCCGCTCCCGGCATGCTTCTCGAAACCGTCTCGGGCGTCAAGACGATCGACGAAGTGATTCCGGATGCCTTCGGCCCGCGCCAGCTTGCCGAGTATGAAAAGAATGGAGCGACACCATAGCCATCGAAGCGTTCGACGTCATCGACCTCATCCACTCCAAGCGCGATCACGGCGTGCTCACGACCGAACAGATCGGCTGGCTCGTCGATGCCTACACCCGCGGGTATGTCGCCGAGGAGCAGATGGCGGCAATGGCGATGGCGATCTTCCTCAACGGCATGGAGCGGCGAGAGATCCGCGACCTGACCCTCGCGATGATCGCTTCCGGGGAGACGATGGATTTCTCGGGTCTCGCCAAAAGGACCACCGATAAGCACTCCACCGGAGGCGTCGGCGATAAAATCACGCTGCCGCTCGCCCCGCTCGTCGCCTCCTTCGGCGTCGCCGTTCCTCAGCTCTCCGGACGAGGACTCGGCCACACCGGCGGCACCCTCGATAAGCTCGAGTCGATTTCCGGCTGGGAGGCCGACATCTCCAGCGAGCGGATGCGGGCCATCCTCGACGACGTTGGCGCGGTGATCTGCGCGGCCGGCTCCGGGCTCGCCCCCGCCGATGGCAAGCTCTATGCCCTCCGCGACATCACCGGCACGGTGGAGTCGATTCCCCTGATCGCCTCCTCGATCATGTCCAAGAAAATCGCGGAGGGCACATCCGCGCTCGTGCTCGATGTCAAGTTCGGCTCTGGCGCCTTCCTGAAGGACATCGCCCAGTCGCGCGAACTCGCCCAGACGATGGTCGCTCTCGGTGAGGATGCCGGAGTTGCGACATCCGCTCTCCTCACCAACATGAACGTGCCGCTCGGCTTGGCCATCGGCAATGCCAATGAGGTGCGCGAGTCCGTGGAAGTGCTCGCGGGCGGCGGCCCGTCAGATGTCGTCGCCCTCACCGTCGCCCTCGCTCGCGAGATGCTCCGTCACGCCGGCCAGCCGGACGCGGATGTCGAAGCCGCCCTCGCAGACGGGCGGGCTATGGATAGTTGGAACCGCATGATCCGCGCCCAGGGCGGGGACCCGACCGCCGCGCTGCCGGTGGCGCGGGAGACTCACGTGGTCACCGCCCTCCGCGACGGCGTGCTCGTGGAGCAGCAGGCGCTGCCGTTCGGCATCGCAGCCTGGCGGCTCGGGGCGGGGCGGGCGCGCAAGCAGGATCCGGTGCAGCACGCTGCTGGTATCGACCTCCACGCGAAACCGGGGGACATCGTCACGGCAGGCCAGCCGCTCTTCACCCTGAGCGCCGACGAGCCCGAACGATTCGCCCGAGCACTCGAAGCATTGGAAGGCGCGTACCGTGTTGGTGATGCGGGCGATGAGATCGTCACCGGTGGTCCGCTCATCGCCGAACGGATTGGGGCCTGATGTCACGCAATAAGGATCGAATGAACTGGATGTTCCGCAGCCGGGAGACCGGAAGGATCACCATCGGCCAGTCCGCCAATCTCGAGCAGAAGATCTTCTCCGGGGCGACTCTCGTCGGAGTGTTGCTGCCCCCATCGAAGGTGCGCACCGGTGTCGGCGTCGTGGCGGTGCTCGCCCTCCTCGTCTGGGGCGCCGATGAGATCGCTCGGGGAGTGAACCCCTTCCGCCGCATCCTTGGCGCAGTTGCGCTTGGCGGGCTCGTCGTGCTCGCCTTTCGCCGCTCCCCACCCCGCTAAACCCAACCATCTCCCGTTTTTACGACCACCCACCTGTCGACACAGGGGGGTGGTAGTAAAAACGGGAGATGGTGACGCGGGGGGACGGGCGACGGGGGTGACGGGGGACGGGGGCGACGGGCGCGGTTACTGCGGCGGCTCGCCGATCCGGGTGAGCGCATCCACTATCAGCGCCCAGAACTTTGCATGGTCGAGGTTTGTGGCGGCGTGGGTGGTGCAGTCGTCGGGGGGCGCGGATCGGAAGTCGGCCACGGTCATGCCGAGCGTCAACGTGCCGGTGAGCTCGATGTTCAGGGGTACCTTGACGACGGTCATCACGCTCGGGTCGATCACGAGGGCAACCGCGCAGGGATCGTGCACAGGCGGATGTTCGAAGCCCTGGACATCCCGATAGGTGTGCCCGAAGAAGTCCAGGAGTTCGACCACGAATCGCGCCGGACCCGTGCCGACGGCGGCGATGGCGGCGACGACATCGGGAGTCGCGAGTGCCTGGTGGGTGACATCCAGCCCCACCATTGTGAGCTTCCAGTTCTCGTTGAAGACGATGTGGGCCGCCTCTGGATCGATCACGATATTGAACTCGGCCGCCGCACTCCAGTTGCCGCCGTGATAGCCGCCGCCCATGAGCACGACCTCCTTCACGAGCGATGCGATACGTGGTTCTTTGCGCACGGCGAGGGCGATGTTGGTGAGCGCGCCGGTTGGCACCAGCGTGATCGTCCCGGGAGGAGAAGACAGGATTGTGTCGATGATGAGATCGACGGCGTGTCGGGGATCGGCGTCGAACGACGGTGACGGCAGAACCGGCCCATCGAGCCCCGATTCACCATGGATCGAATCGGCCACCTCGGCAGTGCGCACGAGCGGCCGATGGGCACCGGCGGCGAACGGTACGCCAGCGATTCCGGCGATTCGCGCGACTGCCAGCGCGTTGCGGGTCACCTTTTCGATGGTCTGGTTGCCGTGCACGGTCGTCACCGCAACGAGCTCGATCTCGGGATTGCCGTGAGCCAGGATCAGTGCAATCGCATCGTCGTGGCCGGGGTCGCAATCCAGAATGATCTTGTTCGCCATTCCGTCAGGTTAGTGGCCGGTGTCACCCGATAGATTTGGGGCATGACCCCCTCAGACTTCTTCATGCCCGGCGGTGGGGCGAACATCACCGCCCTTCCCAAGGTCTCCCTCCACGACCACCTCGACGGCGGACTTCGACCGCAGACGATCATCGAACTCGCTGACGAGATCGGTTTCGCGCTTCCCCAAACGAATGGAGCGAAGACGGATGCCGCAGCCCTCGGCGACTGGTTCGCTGAGAAGTCGGACTCCGGCTCGCTCGTCGAGTACCTGAAGACCTTCGACATCACCACTTCGGTGATGCAGACCACGGAAGGGCTCACCCGCGTCGCGCGCGAGTTCGTTGAGGACCTCGATGCCGACGGCGTGATCTACGGCGAGATCCGCTGGGCTCCGGAACAGCACGTCTCGCGCGGGCTCTCACTCGATGAGACCGTCGAGGCTGTGCAGGAAGGTATCGAAGAGGGCATCGAATCCGTGAAGCAGGCGGGTCGAAGCATCCGGATCGGCCAACTCGTAACGGCCATGCGGCACGCCGAGCGCGGGCTCGAAATCGCCGAACTGGCCGTCCGTCACCGCAACAATGGCGTCGTCGGCTTCGACATCGCGGGGGCCGAGGCCGGATTCCCCGCGGGCAGTCACCGTGAGGCATTCGACTACCTCGCCAGGCACTACCTCCCCACGACGGTGCACGCCGGGGAGGCCGACGGGCTCGAGAGCATCCGCGGAGCCCTGTTCGACGGTCGCGCGCTGCGTCTCGGTCACGGTGTGCGACTCGCCGAGGACATCACCGTTGACCGCTCAGATGATGAAAACACCTACGTGGAACTCGGCCGCCTGTCGCAATGGGTCAAGGATCGGGAGATCGCGCTTGAGCTGAGTCCCTCCTCGAACCTGCAGACCGGGGCCATCGCGCAGTGGGGTGACGAACTGATCGATCACCCCTTTGACCTGCTCTATCAGCTCGGCTTCCGCGTAACGGTAAACACCGACAACCGCCTCATGAGCCGC
Organism: Glaciihabitans sp. GrIS 2.15; assembly: GCF_035984695.1. Classification (NCBI taxonomy): domain Bacteria; kingdom Bacillati; phylum Actinomycetota; class Actinomycetes; order Micrococcales; family Microbacteriaceae; genus Glaciihabitans; species Glaciihabitans sp. GrIS 2.15. The sequence goes on along the minus strand of NZ_JAXCHU010000005.1, from coordinate 37,780 downwards.
ACCTCTCTCAGTCGTGAACTCGCCCTGCTTGCCGAGACCTTCGACTACGACCTGACCGACCTCGAAGTGTTTCAGCTGAACGCTGCCGGATCGAGCTTCCTCCCCTTCGAAGAGCGTGAGGGGCTGGCTGATCAGATCAGCGCTGGATTCGAGCGAGCCTGATGCCACTACCCACCCTCGCCGAGTCGGCGATCATCGTCGGTGCCGAGGCCGATGATTGGCGTGCCGCCGTGCGACTGGCGGGGCGTGCCCTCTTCGAATCCGGTGCAACCCTTCCGGGCTATTCCGACGAGATGATCCGTATGATCGATGAGCACGGACCCTACGTCGTGATCGCCCCTGGGCTTGCTCTGGCGCACGCGCGACCCGGTCCGGATGTGCTCGCTGACGGTCTCGCGGTCGTGACCCTTGCGACGCCCGTGGTGTTCGGTCATCCGCATAATGACCCGGTGAGTGTGGTGCTCGGCCTCGCCATCAAGTCGGCTGAAACCCACCTCGAGACCGTCGCCGAACTCGCGAATGTCTTCAACGACTCGAGTGCGATCTCGCGTCTCACGACAGCGGCGAGTGTGGCAGAGATACAGGAAATCCTGGGAAACGCTTCATGAAGATCGTCGCCATCTGCGGTTCCGGCATCGGCAGTTCGGGCATCCTGAAGGTCAATGCGGAGCGAGTGCTCAAGCGACTCGAACTTGAAGCGGATGTCACGGCCGCTCACCTCTCGAGCCTCAGCTCCGACGCGGCAGATGCCCAGGTCATCCTCACCTCTGCCGAATTCGTCGACGCGATCGGACCGACAAACGCCGACGTGATCGTGATCGAGAACTACTTCGACACCGAGGAACTTGCGCGAAAGCTCGAAGCGGCGCTCGGCTAGAGCGCCATCAGGCGAAGATCGCGCGCATACCCGCTTCCAGGCGATCGACGGTCGCCTGGGCGACTGCCTGGCGACGGGCCGGGGTTCCCTCGACACTCGAGGCGTCGATGTAGACCTTTATCTTCGGCTCGGTTCCGCTGGGGCGCACGATCACCCGTGATCCATCCTCAAGCCAGAGGCGCAGGATGTCGCTGGCGGGAAGTCCCCCGAAGCCCTCGGCAAAATCGTCTATCCGGCGCACTGCCGCAGCGCCGATCCTCTCGGGTGGCGACTGTCTCAGAGTGTCCATTAGACGCGGAATTTCGCTGAGATCCGTCACCCGGATCGATATCTGGGCGGAGGCGAATGCACCGAACCTTCCCGCGAAGTCGGCAAGATGGTCGGTGACTGTTCGGCCCGCGGCCTTCAGGTCGGCGACGAGGCCCAGGAATTCGACGGCCGCGGAGATGCCGTCCTTATCGCGAACCTTCGCCGGATCGACAAGGTACCCGAGCGCTTCCTCGTAGCCGTAGGACAGGCCAGGCACGCGGGAAACCCATTTGAACCCGGTGAGCGTGTCGACGTAAGCCAGACCGTAGTGGCGGGCGACCTCCGCGAGAGCGGGGGAGGAGACGATGGAGGCCGCGAGAGTGCCGGGAGTGCCGGCAGCGGCGAGCCGCTCGGCCGCTCGCCAGCCGAGTAGCGCGCCAACCTGGTTGCCGCTGAGACGGTGCCAGTCGCCGTCGACATCGGGGATGCCGATGGCAAGGCGGTCCGCATCCGGATCGTTCGCGATCACGAGTTCCGCGTCGGCGGTGATGGCCGTGTCGAAGGCGAGGTCAAGTGCCCCCGGCTCTTCCGGGTTGGGGAAGGCCACGGTGGGGAATGCTGCGTCCGGCTCGATCTGGAGGGCGACGACGGTCGGCTCGCCGAACCCCGCCTCGACAAACACCCGGTGTGCGGTCTCCCAACCCACGCCATGCATGGCGGTATAGACATAGCGAAGTGCAGACTTCGGATGTGTCGCGAGCGCGGCAGTGCGGCGAACGTACTCATCGATTACGTGCTCGCCCGCGATCTCGTAGTCCATCGATCGGCGCAGCTGCAGCACGCTCTGGTTGGTGGCCACGGCGAGGATGTGGGCCGCGATCTCGTGGTCGAGCGGGGGAACGATCTGGGACCCCTCGTCCGCATCGCCGAGGTAGACCTTGTACCCGTTGTCCTTGGCAGGGTTGTGACTCGCCGTCACCATGACTCCGGCGCTCAGCTTCAGCTCTCGCACGGCGAATGCCAGCACGGGAGTCGGCAACAATCGCGGCAGGAGCACCGCACGCACACCGGCTCCGGCCATCAGTTCGGCGGTATCGACGGCGAAAACCCGCGAGTTCTTGCGGCCGTCGTAGCCGATGACGACGCTCGGCGCGCCGTTGAGGGACGTTCGGGAGAGGAGAAAGGCCGCGAACCCTGCCGCCGCCTGCGCCACGAGCACCCGATTCATCCGATTGGAGCCCGCCTCGGTGCGCCCGCGGAGGCCGGCCGTGCCGAATTCGAGGCGGGTATCGAAGCGATCGTGAAGTTCGTTGAGGGCTTGCGTGGAGTCGGCCTCGGCATCCGCAATCAGGTGGTCGAGTTCGGCGCGGGTCTCGTCATCCGGATCCTGGTCGCGCCAGGCCCGAGCGACGTCGATGACGTTCACGACAACTCCTGCACAATCCGCGCCAACAGAGCCGAAATCACCGGTTCGGCATCCCGACCCGCCTCGAGCACTTCGGCGTGGCTCAATGGGGTCTTCTGGATGCCCGCAGCGAGATTGGTGATCAATGAGAGTCCGAGGATCTCCATGCCGGCCTGTCGCGCGGCGATTGCTTCAAGGGCGGTGGACATACCCACGATATGGCCGCCGATGGCCTTGGCCATCTGCACCTCCGCCGGGGTCTCGTAATGCGGTCCGCGAAACTGGGTGTAAACGCCCTCGTCGAGAGTCGGATCGACGCGCTTCGCTATCGCCCGCAGGCGGGCACTGTAGAGGTCCGTGAGGTCGATAAAGGTCGCACCCTCGAGCGGAGAGTCCGCCGTGAGGTTGATGTGGTCGCTGATGAGCACCGGTGTGCCTGGCTTCCAGGTCTCCCGGATGCCGCCCGCCCCGTTTGTGAGGATCATGGTCGTCGCACCAGTGGCGGCCGCCGTGCGCACGCTGTGCACGACACGCCGCACCCCGTGGTTCTCGTAGTAGTGGGTTCGAGCTCCGATGACGAGCGCATTCCTGCCATCGGCGAGCCGAATCGAGCGCAGAGTACCGACGTGCCCTTCGAGCGCGGGTGTGCTGAAACCCGTGACTTCCGCCGCCGGAATAGTGGCGGTGGTCTCCCCGATGAGATCGGCCGCCTTACCCCAACCGCTGCCGAGTGTCAGGGCGATGTCGTGATGGGTGACACCGGTGCGCTCGGCGATCTCAGCCGCCGCGATGGCAGCGATTTCGAATGGGTCGGCAGCGTTGTCGTCGAGAGGATTCGGCATCCGCCCAGCCTATGGGAGAGCCGACCTCAGCCGGCCACTTCGCCTACCCTGTGATGGATGGGAACAGGGTTCTCCGCATCGCGCGGGGATGCTGCACCGCGCCGCCTCCGCACTGCTGTGTGTGTCGAGCGTCACACCGGGAAAGCCACCCCCGTTGAGGCCATTCCCCGCGCCTTTGAGTCGTGGTGCCACTGTTCCCTGCGGGAGAATAGAGGTATGTCCTATGAATTTGAGCGCAAGCAACGTATCGCTGTCGTCGGGGGCGGCCCCGGTGGCTACGAAGCGGCGCTCACCGGAGCCCAGATGGGAGCCGAGGTCACCGTGGTCGAGCGCGTCGGGGTTGGCGGCTCGGCTGTGCTCACCGACGTGGTTCCCTCCAAGACCCTCATCGCCACAGCCGAAGCCGCGAACGCCATCGGCGAGGCTGCCGACCTCGGGGTGCAGTTTTTCCTCCGCGGTGATTCTGGCCGACCGGTGCGCCCAGAGGTCGCGGTCAACCTTGCGGCGGTCAATCAGCGACTGATGCGCCTGGCCCGCCAGCAGTCCGAAGATATGAAGTCCCAGCTCATCAAGGCCGGGGTAACCGTCATCCAGGGCGATGGCCGACTGGACGGACCCAACCGTGTCGTCGTGTCAACCAGTAAGGGCAGGACCAGCACGGACTTCGACGAGATCAACGCCGACACCATCGTCGTGTCGGTCGGCGCGAGTCCGCGCATCCTCCCCTCGGCGGTGCCCGACGGCGAACGTATCTTCACCTGGACGCAGCTGTATACGCTCAAAGAGACGCCAGAGCACCTCATCGTCGTCGGATCCGGTGTGACCGGCGCCGAATTCGCCTCGGCCTTCACCGCGCTTGGCTCCAAGGTCACCCTGATCTCCTCCCGCGACCAGGTGCTGCCGGGGGAGGATGCCGACGCTGCGCGAGTGATCGAAGACGTCTTCAAGCGCAATGGCATGACCGTGCTCTCCAAGTCCCGCGCCGATTCGGTCGTGCGCACCGCGGATGGTGTGATCGCGACGCTCTCGGACGGTCGCACCGTCGGAGGAAGCCATTGCCTGATGGCGGTCGGCTCGGTTCCGAATACCGCTGGCATCGGGCTCGAGGAAGCGGGCGTGCAGCTCACCGACTCCGGCCATATCCGGGTAAACAGGGTGGCACGCACCTCGATGCCCTCCATCTATGCCGCCGGTGACTGCTCGGACTTCCTGCCCCTGGCATCCGTCGCGTCCATGCAGGGCCGCACGGCCGTCTTCCACGCGATGGGCGATGCCGTGAATCCCACCGAGTTGCGAAACGTCACCTCGAACATCTTCACGCAGCCGGAGATCGCGACGGTCGGCTGGTCGCAAAAGCAGATCGAAGATGGCATCACGCAGGGAGTGATCTACAAGCTCCCCTTGGCGTCGAACCCGCGCGCGAAGATGATGGGTATCAAGGACGGCTTCGTCAAACTGTTCGCCCGTACCGGGTCGGGAACGGTCATCGGTGGCGTGATCGTCGCGCCTCGGGCATCCGAACTCATCCTGCCGATCGCGATCGCCGTCGAGCACCGCCTGACCGTCGACCAGGTCGCCCGCGCCTTCGCTGTCTATCCCTCGCTCTCCGACAGCATCACGGATGCCGCCCGGGCGATGCACATCGTCAACTAACCCCGGCCCTCCTGACCCGCTACCACCTCCCGTTTTTGCGACCACCGCCCTGTGCGCGGTCGGCGGTGGTCGCAAAAACGGGAGGTGGTCGGCGCGTCTACTCCTTCACCACCACCGCACCGAGGATGTTGTGCACGAAATGGGTGCGCACCCCACGGGAGGCCGACACCGCAGCCAGGCTCGCGGGATGACCATTTTCATCGAAGCCGAGTGGCGTAGCCCTCTTCTCTTCTCGCGCGAGCAGATCGCCGCAACCGACAAGGCGGTGCTTCTCGCCCGAACACGGCGGGGCGAGCTCGTTCGACTATTTCCGGGAATCTATACCGAATCCAACCTGTGGATGTCGCTCGATCAAGATGCCCAATACCGACTGCGAATCGAGGCGGTAGGCCTCGCGATCGACCGCGACATCGTCGTATCCCACGAATCGGCGGCATGTCTCTGGCGACTCCCGCGCGTTGATGCCTGGCCTACTCGGGTTCACATTTTGGAGAGGGAAGGGGGCGCAGGACGGGTCAATTCCAAGCTCGTCAGGCATCCAGTCGGCGTGCCGCGACACCTGCTGCGACTCGACGGTATCCGGGTTACGGATCTGGCGCGTACCGCGATGGATGTCGCAGCGACGAACCCTTTTATGGAAGGCGTCACCACGCTCGATGCTGCGTTGAGGCGCACCTTCCACCCGATTCCAGGGGTACCGCGAACGCTCCTCACGCGTGAACACCTCTTGCTGGAGGTTCCACGCATCCCGCTGACGCACGGTCAGGCGAAAGCGCGGAGGGCTGCCGAATTTGCCGACGGTCGTGCTGACCGACCGGGCGAGTCGATCAGTCGAGTCTCGATGTCCATCGCCGGGGTGCCGGCCCCGCAGTTGCAGGTCGAACTGCAGGGGGCGAGCGGTCGCTGGTACGTCGTCGACTTCTGGTGGCCGCAGTTCGCGCACATCGGCGAGTTCGACGGTCGCTTCAAGTACACCGATCCCGAGTTCCTTCGTGGCCGAAGTCCTGAGCGAGCGTTGCTCGACGAGAAAGCGCGGGAGGATGACCTCCGCGCAGCAGGCCGCGGGATGAGTCGCTGGACGTGGGAGGTGGCACTATCCCCGAAGCGCCTTCGGCAGCTGCTGAATGCGGCCGGAGTTCGCTGATGCTGCATCCCCTCCCATTTTTACGACCACCTACCGGTCGAAACAGGGGGATGATCGTAAAAACGGGAGATGGTTGGCGGGAAGGGCGGAGGGAGCGTCAGCTCGTGATGTCGAGCAACAGGTAGCCCGAGGAGACGGTCTCGCCCACGCCGACATTCACATTGGCGATCATGCCGTCTTTATGGGCGGCGATGGGCTGCTCCATCTTCATCGCCTCGAGCACCAGGATGAGGTCGCCCTTGACCACAGAGTCACCCTCGGTGACGGCGAGCTTCACGATGGTGGCCTGCATCGGCGCCTTCACCGAGTCGCCGGTGGCAGTGACGACGGCCCCGGCACCCCCGCGGCGCTGGGGAGCAGCGCCGAGTGTTGCGGATGAGCCCCCGGATGCCGCGGCAAGGCGCGCCGGAAGCGACACCTCGATGCGCTTGCCGTCGACCTCCACCACGATGGTCTGTCGCGCGGGAGCTGAAGCAGTGTCGGCGAGGGACCCGCTCCAGGGCTCGATGTCGTTGACGAAGTCGGTCTCGATCCAGCGGGTGTAGATCGAGAACGGCGACGAGGTGAAGGCCGGGTCGCGCACGATCTTGCGGTGGAACGGCAGCACGGTCGGCAGGCCGGCGATCTCGAATTCGTCGAGGGCGCGGCGGGAGCGTTCGAGGGCATCCTCGCGGCTGGATCCGGTGACAATCAGCTTCGCGAGCAGGGAGTCGAAGGCACCGCTGATCACGTCCCCGGTGGTGACGCCGCTGTCCACACGCACGCCAGGCCCTCCGGGAAAACGCAGCGCGTGCACGGGTCCGGGAGCCGGGAAGAAGTTGCGCCCCGGGTCTTCACCATTGATGCGGAACTCGAACGAATGCCCCTCGGGAGAAGGATCGTCGTAATCGAGCGCACCGCCTTCGGCGAGCCGGAACTGTTCGCGCACGAGGTCGATTCCGGTCACTTCCTCCGATACGGGATGCTCCACCTGCAGGCGCGTATTCACCTCGAGGAACGAGATAGATCCGTCCTTCGCGACCAGAAACTCGCAGGTACCGGCACCGAGATAGCCGACCTCCTGGAGGATGGCCTTCGATGCCGAATAGAGCAGCGCGTTCTGCTCGTCGGTGAGGAAGGGTGCGGGCGCCTCCTCTACCAGTTTCTGGTGCCGGCGCTGGAGGGAGCAGTCCCGAGTGGAGATCACCACGACCTTGCCGAATGAATCGGCGAGACACTGCGTCTCCACGTGTCGGGGCTGGTCGAGATACTTCTCGACGAAGCATTCTCCTCGACCGAAGGCGGCGATGGCCTCCCGGGTCGCTGACTCGAACAGCTCGGGGATCTCCTCGCGAGTGCGTGCGACCTTGAGGCCGCGGCCGCCACCACCGAACGCGGCTTTGATCGCGACCGGAAGACCGTGGATGTCCACGAAGTCGAGTACTTCCTTAGCGCCGGATACCGGGTTGAGAGTTCCGGGCGCGAGGGGTGCCCCCACCTTCTCGGCGATGTGCCGTGCGGAGACCTTGTCGCCGAGTTTCTCGATCGCGTCGGGTGATGGGCCGATCCAGGTGAGTCCGGCACCGATGATCGCGCGGGCGAACTCCGCGTTCTCGGCTAGGAATCCGTAGCCTGGATGTACGGCATCCGCTCCGGACCGCCGGGCGATCGACAGCACCTTGTCGATGCGCAGATAAGTATCGGCGCTCGTGGCCCCGTCGAGGGCGTAGGCCTCATCCGCAAGCTTCACGTGACGGGCATCGCGATCCTGGTCGGCGTAGACGGCCACGGAGGTGATTCCCGAGTCCTTTGCGGCCCGGATGACTCGGACGGCGATTTCGCCGCGATTGGCGACCAGGACCTTCGTGATGCGGGGCATAGTCCTTTAGCATATGGGGCCGCGGCGGGCACTCTTTGGTGCTGGGCTACAAAAATCACCAGCGAGTCGGTGATGGGTTCCACAACGTCGAGGGTAAGTTCATCGGTTCCACAGCGACGGCCACCGCACCTCGAACTTCAGCAGCAGTGACCGCAGGGTCGAGAGTGACAGGCCGACGACGGCGTGCGGATCACCGTCGACCGCAGTAATGAACGGGGCCCCGAGACTGTCGATCGTGAAGGCTCCGGCCACCTCCAGCGGCTCGCCGGTGGCGATGTAGGAGTCGATCTCGTGGTCTGAGATGTCGGAGGCGAAGGTGACGCCGGCTGTCGCGACATCCCCGACGGCTCCTCGAGCGGTCCCACCGCGGTGGTCGATGAGCCAGTGGCCGGAGTGGAGATGTCCGGTGCGGCCGCGCTGCAAAATCCAGCGCTCACGAGCTACCTCGGGAAGGTGCGGCTTGCCGTAGACGATTCCATCGAGCTCGAAGACGGAGTCTCCGCCAAGCACGATTCCGTCAATGTGCGGACCGAGCACCGCGGATGCCTTGAGCCGGGCAAGCAGAAGCACCATCTCGATCGGGGTGAGTGGGCCTGCGGCCTCGACCGCGGCATCCTCGTCGACAAAAGACGGCAGCACAACAGGCTCGATTCCCGCGGCCCGCAGGGTGGCAAGTCGGGCGGGCGAGGTGGAGGCGAGGTACAGGCGCACTGGTGAGTCGGGCCGGGGTGAGTCGGGCAGGGGTGAGTGGGGCACAGCGCCTCCTGTGGCAAGCTCGAGGGATGGGTGAATTGCTGGGCACAGAGGTTGAGGTAGACGTAACCAACGTAGCCCACGGGGGTGTCTCAGTGGCCAGGCACGACGGTCGCGTGATCTTCGTGAGCGATGCGATTCCCGGTGAGCGCGTGCTGGTGAGAATCACGGATGACTCGAAGAAGTCGTTCTGGCGGGCCGAGACGCTGAGCGTGTTGACGCCGTCCGAGCACCGCCAGCCCCACATCTGGTCCGCAGCATCCCTCGATCGCACCCCGGAGGAGCGTGCGGGCGGTGCCGAGTTCGGCCATATTGAGATCGCCCACCAGCGTGAGCTCAAACGCCAGGTGCTCGCTGATTCGCTCGGCCGCATGGCCGGAATCGAAACTGACGTCACCGTCGATGCGATCCGTGGCAACGCCGACGGCACCGGATGGCGCACCCGCCTCAGACTGCATGTCGCGGCCGATGGTATGCCTGGCCCGTATGCCGCCCGTTCGCACCACGTCGTGGCGGTCACTGACCTGCCGCTGGTGGCTCCGGAGGTCGCCGCGATCACTCCTCTCGACGAGAAGTTCCCCGGATTCGATCATGTGGACGTGGTGGTGCCGAGCGTGGGGAATGCCTTTGTGCTCACCGGCAACACCCCGAAGCCCAGCCGTGAACGGGGTAAGGGGGAGAAAGCCGAGCGACCGAAGGCGCAGCGCATCGTCGAGCGGGTCGGTGACCGTGAGTTCCGCCTGGATGCGCGCGGTTTCTGGCAGGTGCACCGACATGCCGCGGAGATCCTCACTCTCGCCGTGCAGGAGGCGATTGACGCGAGCCTGTTCGATCCGCGAGCCGCGAACCTTGACCTCTACGGCGGGGTCGGGCTCCTCGCCGCCGCCGTCGGGGACCGCTTCGGCAACCACCTCCGAATCACCACGGTGGAGAGCGACCCGCTCGCGACCGATCACGCGGCCGGCAATCTCTCGGAATGGGTGGGGGCCGCCGCCGTCACCGCCCGCGTCGACAACTTCCTGCGCCAGTTGCGATCCACTGCGAGCCCGAGCGAGCGCGCCCGCCTCGGAGCGGGAACGGTGATTCTCGATCCTCCACGAGCGGGAGCGGGCAAGGGCGTCGTCAGCGAGTTGCTTACCCTCGATCCGGTCCAGGTCGTCTACGTTGCGTGCGACCCGGTTGCCCTGGCCAGGGATGTCGCACTGTTTGCCGAGGGGGGCTACGTGCTCACGAGGCTCCGGGCCTTCGATCTCTTCCCGAACACCCATCATGTCGAAGCGGTCGCGACCCTCACGAAGGTGTAGCTTCCCGCTTCCGCCGCATACGTTTGCAGCGGTGGAGTGCAACGTACCACTCGGCTAAATTTTCGGCACACGCGCTTTCCTGCGCGGCTCAAGCGCAGGGGAAGGCGAGCTGCCAGTACCATGGGCTCCGGGGGAAATAATGATTTTCAGCACCACGGGGGCAGACAGGATCGACGATGGCGCAGACCACAGCAGAGGAATCCACACCCGCAATGCACCAGCGAACGGTGCGGGTGTCGGTTGTAGACGACCACGAATCAGTGCGACTCGGGTTGAAGGCTGCGTGTATCGACGCTGGCTTCACTTTCATCCTCGCCGCAGCATCGGTGCAGGAGTTTGTCGACAACCTTGACGGGCGCGAGAACGACGTGGTGGTGCTCGACCTCTCCCTCGGAGATGGCTCAACCGTCACTGAAAATGTCAAGCGAGTGCAGGCCACCGGCTCGGCCGTACTGATCCACTCCATCGCCGACCGGGTGGCCTCCGTTCGTGAGGCGCTCGCCGCCGGAGCGGCCGGAGTTATCCCCAAGTCGTCCGCGACCAAGACCGTGATGTCTGCCGTCGAGACTGTCGCACGCGGCGAGGTGCTCAACAACCTCGAGTGGGCGACCGCTATCGACGCGGACCGCGATTTCGCGAAGGCCCAGCTCGGTCGTCGCGAGCGCGAGATCCTTCACCTTTACGCCTCCGGCCTCCCTCTGAAGCTGGCCGCCCAGCAGTTGGGGATCGGCTATTCCACCGCCCGGGAGTACCTGGATCGCATCCGCGTCAAGTACGTGGAAGTGGGGCGCCCAGCGCCGACCAAGGTCGACCTGCTTCGACGGGCCGTCGAAGATGGAATCTTGCCGGGTCTCGACCCAGATGTTGGTGATGGCCGCTAAGGGAGGTTTGCCCTCGCCCGGATCGCTGGCCCGGCAACCCCATAATCCGATCAGTCGACCGCAGATCGAGACGGTAGTGTCTCGTTCGGTGGCCATCTTCGGCTCGCTGTTCGGCCTTCAGGCCGTGCCAGCCATGCTCCAGCAAATACCAGCTGCCCAGACCGTCTGGGCAATCGTTTTCGGCGCGGGCATCTACGGCGGCATCCTTGCAACTCTCGTGGCCTCCTTCGCGAAGCGCTGGGTGCGGGTGGTGAACGCCTACGTTTCGTTCGCGTATCTCGCTGCTCTCATCGGCTGGCCACTTGTCGTGCTCGAGCCGCTTGCGGTCGCAACTGAGCGTCCCTGGTTGTGGTTGCTCTGCACCGTGGCGACGTCGACCGCTGCGATCGCATTCTCCACTTGGCAGGCCACCGCCTATCTCATCGTCGCACCGGTGGTTTACGGGCTGGTTCGCATAACCCCGGGCGGCGGCGGCGCGACCTGGCAGTCAGCATCCTTCGATATCGCCTACGCCGTTATCCTCGGCGGTGCTGTGCTGATTCTCATCACGCTGCTTCGGCAGGCAGCGGCCTCGGTCGACTCTGCGCAGGGTACAGCCCTCGACCGCTACGCCCACGCTGTTCGACAGCATGCCACGGAGGTCGAGCGCGTGCATGTGGACTCGATCGTTCACGACAGCGTACTCACCACGCTACTGTCGGCCGCCCGGTCGTTCACCCCTGAGGCAAAAGACCTGGCAACTCGCATGTCACTCAACGCGATGGGCCATCTAAAAGATGCCGCGGCCGCGTCTCCCGACGATGATGCCACCGTCGCCCTCACACAGCTCGCCCGCCGAATCGCGGATGCCACGACGACCCTCTCCGGCCCGTTCGAGCTGCGCACCCGACGCGTTGGCTCGGGCAGCATCCCCCTCCAGTGCTCCGAAGCGGTGTATTCGGCCACGATGCAGGCGATGATCAACAGCCTGCAGCACGCGGGCACTGGCGACGATGTGCACCGCTGGCTCGTTGTTGAGGGTGCAGAGGGCGGAGGCATCCGCATCGGTATCGGTGATGACGGCGCAGGATTCGCGTTCGATACCGTGCCGAGCGAACGCCTCGGTCTTCGGGTCTCGATCATCGAGCGCGTCGCCAACGCTGGAGGCTCGGTGGAGGTGGATGCCGGCATCGATCGCGGAGCCGTCATCTGGATCACCTGGCCCCGGGCGCTGGCTCCGGATCCCGATCCGACGGCCGTCGACACGGTGTCGTCGAGCACCGCACCCACCAGGGAAGGTCAGCCGCTGTGATCGTCTCCGTGCCGCGTGTGCTCATAGTCGCGCTCGCCGCCGTCTTCTCGGCCTACCACCTCGTTCTCGCTGTCGTGTCGATCGATGTGCCGCGCCACAAGGAGCCATATATCGCGGCAATGGTTCTGTTTGCGCTGGCAACCGTGCTCAGCCTCCTGCAATCGCGCACCCAGAGGATGCCTACCTGGATCGCCGCCTTCAACATGGCCGTCGCAGTGGTCGTGCCCCTGCTCGTGACCAGCCAGTTCGACCAGACTGAGGCACAGGGCACCTACGCTGCCTGGCACACGGCGGCGATCGGCACGCTGATGGTCATCACCTCTACCCGCCGCCGCCATACCTTCGCCTGGATCGGCACGGCAGCGCTCGTCGTGCAGACCGTTGCCTGGGCCGGCCCCGGAGGTCTCGTGGCCTATGGAGTGATCGGCAGCGTCGGTTGGGTGGCAGTTTCGCACGCGCTGTCGCTCTCGCTCGCGAAAGCGGGGCGGGACACGCGGCAGTATGCGCTCGCCGAGCGTGAAGCCGTGGAATGGCGTGCCGCCCAAGAGGCGCATGTCTCTGAGCGGCAGTTCCGACTCGGGCAGACCAGCCGCATGTCTCTTCCCATGCTCCGGCAAATCGTTGCGGTAAAGGGAGAGCTCACCGACGCCCAGCGGCTGGAGTGCCTCTACCTTGAAGGCGCGATCCGAGATGAAATCCGAGGGCGCAAGCTTCTGAACGATCGCGTTCGGGAGCAGATCATGATCGCGCGTCGCCACGGCACGACCGTCACCCTGCTCGACGAGGGCGGAATCGATGATCTCGGGGAGGACGACCTCGACCGGGTTCTCAACCGCCTCGCCGACGCGATCCGCGATACCCAGACGGGCAAGCTCATCGCGCGCACGGTTCCTGAGGGATCCGAGATCGCCGTGACCGTTGTCGGGCTGTCCTCGTTCGATGACGGCCATTCCAGCGCGCTCGGGAGCCACGGCATCGATGATGAGGAGGATCGGGTCGACCTCTGGCTCGAAATTCCCCGTGCGGAAGAGGTCCTTTCGCCGGGACGGTTGCCCTAAGACCGTTCCGCTAGCACGCGCGTCACGAAAATGCCCCGGCATGGAAAACGGGACCGGCCCCCGAAGGCCGATCCCGTTTAAAGCTCCGGGTCAGGGCAATAACCCGAATACTGCCCTGACCCGCCCCCATGCCATGAACCCGCTTACCCTAGTCGGTCCATGGCTGGCGGTGTAACTCAAAGAGCGACACCTAGCAAGATAATGATGCCTCGGGAGGGTATGCGAGCAAAGTCGACACTTCGGAGGACATTCGGGGGACAGTTTTGCACCGTTCGACCAATCGGATACCCCCTAGCTGCGATATATTGTCCAAACCACCTGCGGATTCTGGGGTACATTTCGCATAATCCTAAGCAATTGCTCTGTCACTGGAGCCCCCAGCACTGATTCCGCAGCGATCGGAAGCGGGTTCGCACGAAATCGAAGCATCACACCCATTCGGGGGTGATTTTCGGTAGCAGGCTACCCGGAGAACGAACGCCAGGCTCCCGCGCCCGGATGCATCGGCGTTCGGATGCTGCGCTGGCTTCGCTGCCAGGCGCTCACGATCGGTCCCTCGGCGCGCTGGTCGTCTTCGAGATCCTCGATCATTGAGGTGATGACCGCGGTGATCGCTGCAAGCTCCGCCGGTGTTGGACACCCTGCGACGACCTCGAACTCGGTCCCCGCAGAGGAGGAGGAGTGCTCCATGGGATCGCCCGCGGGGCGCTGAAGTGTCACAGCGGGATGTTCCCATGCTTCTTTGGCGGAAGGCTTGCCCGCTTCGTCCGGAGGGCTCTCAGGGCCTTCACGACCACGACCCGGGTCGCGGCGGGCTCAATCACGCCGTCGAGTTCCCCGCGTTCTGCCGCGAGAAACGGGGATGCGACGTTGTAGGTGTATTCATTGGCGAGGCGGCTACGTACTGCCGCGACATCCTCCCCTGCAGCTTCCGCCGCTTTGATCTCGTTGCGATACAGGATGTTGACGGCGCCCTGCCCGCCCATGACTGCGATCTCCGCCGTTGGCCAGGCGTAGTTCAGGTCGGCGCCGAGCTGCTTTGAGCCCATCACGATGTAGGCGCCGCCGTAGGCCTTGCGAGTGATGACGGTGACCAGTGGCACTGTCGCCTCGGCGTAGGCGTAGAGCAGCTTTGCCCCCCGCCGGATGACGCCGGTCCACTCCTGGTCGGTTCCGGGCAGGTAGCCCGGCACATCCACAAGGGTCAGGATCGGGATCGAGAACGCGTCGCAGAAGCGCACGAACCGACTGGCTTTCTCTCCGGCCTCGATGTTGAGCGTCCCGGCCATCGCATTCGGCTGGTTCGCCACGACGCCAACGGCCCTGCCCTCGACCCGGCCGAAACCCACCACGATGTTCGGCGCGAAAAGTGGCTGAGTCTCGAGAAAATCACCGTTGTCCACGATGTGTTCGATGATCGTTTTCATGTCGTAGGGCTGGTTCGGGCTGTCCGGAATCACCGTGTTGAGCTTGCGGTCGGCATCCGTCGTTTCGAGTTCGACGTGACTTTCATAGACCGGATGCTCGGCCAGATTGTTGTCGGGAAGAAAGCTGAGCAGGGTGCGCGCATAGTCGAGAGCGTCATCCTCATCGGCGGCGAGCCAGTGCGCGACGCCGGAACGGCTGTTGTGGGTGAATGCCCCGCCGAGTTCTTCCATGCCAACGTCTTCGCCGGTCACGGTCTTGATCACGTCGGGGCCGGTCACGAACATCTGGCTGGTCTTATCGACCATGATCACGAAGTCCGTGAGGGCAGGAGAGTAGACGGCACCGCCCGCTGCCGGTCCCATGATGATCGAGATCTGCGGGATGACGCCGGAGGCTGCAGTGTTGCGGCGGAAGATCTCGCCGTACTTGCCGAGCGCCACGACGCCCTCCTGGATACGAGCCCCGCCGGAGTCGAGCATGCCGATGATCGGAACACCGGTCTTCAGGGCGAGATCCATGACTTTGATGATCTTCTCCCCCGCGACCTCGCCAAGCGAGCCCCCGAAGATCGTGAAGTCCTGGCTGTAGACCGCGACCTGGCGACCGTGGATGGTTCCGGTACCGGTGACGACAGCGTCACCGTAGGGTCGCTTCTTTTCCATTCCGAAGGCATGCGTTCGGTGGCGAACGAATTCATCGAGTTCGACGAAAGACCCGTGATCGAGCAGCTGTTCGATACGCTCGCGGGCGGTCTTCTTACCCTTGGAGTGCTGCTTCTCGATCGCGGCCTCACCGCTTGCGGTGACCGCCTCGTGGTAACGGGCTTTCAGATCGGCGAGCTTTCCCGCGGTCGTGTGCATGTCATTCGTGGCGTTCGTATCAGCAGTCACGCCTTCACTTTACCGTCGAGGTTCAGCGCGCTCCGGTGGCGAATACCTACAAAGCTCGAGCGGTTCGGTAAGCGAACCCGGGTGCCCGCCCCGCGGCGTGCCTCCGCGAACGGGCTTCATGCGGTGCGGGGTATCCCGACAGGATGCTGGGCCGGTGCCCGTACCCTTGGGGAATGCAGCTTCCCCTGAGCGCCGCAGTGGCCGCCCGTCTCGAGATCCTCGAGGAGTGCGGCTCGACCAACACCGAGCTCGTGGCTCGGGCATCCGGTGCTGATGCCGGAAATTGGCCGGACTTCTCTGTGGTCGTGACCGGCAGCCAGACGGAGGGGCGCGGTCGCCTCGGCCGGGTCTGGATGGCGCCTCCGGGCCAGACGCTCGCGATCTCGGTGCTCCTGCGGCCGTGCCTTCCTGCCGGAGAGCCGCTCGAAATCGACCACTACGGGTGGTTGCCGCTCATCGCCGGGATCGCCATGACACAGGCGATCGCCCCGCTTGTGCCGAGCCACTCCGTGCGACTCAAGTGGCCGAATGACGTGCAGATCGATGGGCGAAAGGTGTCGGGTCTTCTCGCTGAACTCCTGCCGAGCGGCCGCGCTGTCGTGCTGGGGGCCGGGCTCAACCTCACGATCCCTCTCGCCGAGCTGCCGACGCTGACGTCAACATCCTTGGCCCTGAACGATCCGATCGGGCTGGATGCCGACCTCGCCGACCGCGCGCTCGCCGGCTATCTCATCGAGCTCGGCCGGCTCTCTGCCGACTTCCTGCGGTTCGGCGCCGATCCGGAGTCGAGCGGAATCGGTGGGCAGCTGCGTGCTCTCTGCAGCACGCTCGGCAGCCAGGTGCGGGTGTTACTCCCCGGTGGGGATGAGCTTCTGGGTGCGGCGATCGGTATCGACGGCAGCGGGCGGCTATCGGTGAAGAAATCGTCGGATGGCCGGGTTGTGGCTGTCGCCGCCGGGGACGTGACCCATCTGCGGTATGAATAGGTGATGAGCGACACACCGGACACGGAGCAGGTGGTAGCCCGACTGCGGCCACACGGCCGTGCGCTGTTCTGGCCGAGCGTCGCACTCATGGCGGTCGCCGGCACAGTGGGCTATTTCGAAGGCAGTTTTTCGGAGCCGTGGCAGAACATCGCCCTGCTCGCGGGCGCCGCGCTCCTGATCGTGTTGCTCTGTCTGTTGCCCCTGGTGGCGTGGCTCGGCAAGCGCTACGTGATCACGACGCGGCGCATCATCCTGCGCACCGGGTTCTTCGTGCGCATTCGGCAGGAACTTCTGCACAGCCGAGGGTATGACGTGACGGTGCGTCAGAACGGGCTACAGAGCATCTTCCAGAGCGGCAATATCCTGATCAACACCGGCCTCGACCATCCGGTCCTCCTGCGGGATGTCCCCGGCGCAGATCTCGTTCAGGCGGCGCTTCACGACCTCATGGAGAAGAGCCTCAACCCGATCGCCGCGCGGCGCCAGGCCGAGGCATCCCGCACAGGACGATCCCCGGCGAACAGCGACGAGACGACTGCCTGGGGGCAGCGCTAACCTCAGTTCGAGGCGGCTTCGTTCGCGCTCTGCTCGTCTTCAAAGATCGTCATCCGCGCCGCCTCGGCCCTGTGCTCGCGTGCCGTGAGGCCGTCGGCCCGGTGGTGTCCGTAGACCCAGAATCGGTAGAGCAGGAAGCGGAAGGACGTGCCGAGAACGAGCCCAACAAGATTCGAGGAGATGTTGTCGGCGAGAAGTGAGGTGAAGCCGAGTAGGTAATGCGACACCCAGAGGCAGGCAAGTCCGATGAGGATGCCACCCACCGAGACCGCGCTGAATTCGGCGAGCTCGAGCAAATAGTTTTTGCGGCGGTGTTCGCGGAAAGTCCAGTACCTGTTCCCGAACCAGGTCACGCCCGTCGCAATGCCGGCAGAGACGATCTTGGCACCGATCGGCCCCTGGAAGAAGTGACCGCCTCCGAAGGCGCCGAGGCGAAGCGCATTGAATAGACCGACATCCACGAAATAGCCGGCGAGGCCAACGACGCCGAACTTGAGAACGTACCGCAGCAGCTTCTCGTACAGCAGCCGAGCGAGGGCAATGAGGCGGGAGAGCACGGCACTCCCTTACGGTTCGGATATTGGCCTCGTGAAGCATAACCGGATGCCCTCGTCCTTTTCCGAAAGTAGGCTGGCAGCGTGACTCTTCGGGTAGGTGTGATCGGTGGCGGACAGCTTGCGCGCATGATGATCCCCGCGGCGGTGAACCTCGGCATCGAGCTGAGCGTCTTCGCCGAGACCGCGGGCGAATCAGCATCGCTGGCGGTGACGACACTCGGCGACTTCCGCGATGTCTCCGATGTGCTTCCGTTCGCGCAGTCGGTTGATGTCGTGACCTTCGATCACGAACACGTGCCGCAGGAGGTGCTCGCGGGCCTCGTCCGGGCCGGCGTCGCCGTTCGACCCGGCCCCGACGCCCTGCTCTACGCGCAGAACAAGCTCCTGATGCGGGAGCGGCTCTCAGCGCTCGGGCTTCCGGTTCCCGACTGGGCCCGCATCGAGACCGAGCAGCAACTCGCCCTTTTTCTCGCCGACCACGGCGGCCGGGCCGTGGTGAAGACCGCCACTGGCGGCTACGACGGCAAGGGGGTGCGGGTGGTGCGCGCTGCGGCCGAGGCCTCGGATTGGCTCGCGCTCGGGCATCCGCTGCTCGCCGAAGAGCTGGTGGACTTCCGCCGTGAGCTCGCCCAGTCGGTTGCCCGCCGCCCCTCCGGGGAGATCGCCTGCTGGCCGGTGGTCGAGAGCATCCAGAGTGATGGAGTGTGTTCCGAAGTGATTGCGCCTGCGCCATCCTCCCGCGGGCGGCTCGCGGATGTCGCGGAGGAGATCGCGCGCTCGATCGCCGAGAATCTCGGGGTCACCGGTGTGCTCGCCGTGGAGCTTTTCGAGACAACGGATGAGCGACTGCTCGTGAATGAACTCGCCATGCGTCCGCACAACACGGGGCACTGGACCATCGATGGCTCCACCACCAGCCAGTTCGAGCAGCACCTTCGTGCCGTGCTCGACCTGCCTCTCGGGGCGACCGGATGCCGGGACCAGTGGTCGGTGATGGTCAACATCCTCGGTGGGCCGGCGGTCGGCGACCTCGACGAGCGCTACCCGAACGCCTTTTCGGATGAGCCCTCCGTGAAGCTGCACAACTACGGAAAGTCGCCTCGCCCGGGGCGCAAGGTCGGCCATGTCACGGCCGGCGGCGACGACCTCGACGAGGTGGTGTTTCAGGCGCGTGCCGCTGCGGAGCATTACCAGAACTGACCTTTAGGCTGGTCGCTATGCCCGAGTCCCCTGCTTCTGTGCTGCCCAGCGTGGCCGTCGTCATGGGCTCGGACTCAGACTGGACTGTCATGAAAGAGGCCGCTGCCGTACTCGCGGAATTCGGCGTGCTGCACGAGGTCGAGGTCGTGTCCGCGCATCGCACCCCGGAGAAGATGATTTCCTTCGGCCGGGATGCCGCGGGCCGGGGCATCCGCGTCATCATCGCCGGGGCCGGTGGGGCAGCCCACCTGCCCGGAATGCTCGCCGCCGTCACAACCCTCCCGGTGATCGGCGTGCCGGTGGCGCTCGCACAGCTCGACGGGCTGGACTCCCTGCTGTCTATCGTGCAGATGCCAGCCGGGGTTCCGGTCGCCACCGTGTCGATCGGGGGCGCACGCAACGCCGGACTCCTCGCGATCCGGATGCTCGCAATCTCCGATCCCGTACTCGACACTGCGCTCGCGGAGTTCGCGCGCGCCCTCGAAGACACCGTCGCAGCGAAGAATGTCGCGCTGAGGTCGAGCCTGTGAGCGTGATGACCGCGACCAGCCCGATCCGCACTCCGGATCTGAGGTCGACCCCCACCATGACCAAGCGGGCGTGGTGGCTCGTGGGTCTCAACCTGCTCATCCCCGGATCCGCCCAGATCCTTGCGGGCAATCGGCGGCTCGGGCGCTTCGGAGTCGGAGCGACCTTCCTGCTCTGGGGCCTCGGTCTCGTGGGTATTCTCGTCTGGTTCTTCGCACACACCGTGATCCTCAGCATCGTGACCAACCCGATCGGGCTGACGGTGATCCAGGTCGTGTTGGCGGCATACACGGTGCTCTGGATCCTGCTCACCCTCGACACCCTGCGCCTCACTCGGCTCATCGCCACGGCCCCCGCGATGCGCCCCGCGATCGCGGCCCTGTCGATCCTCGCGCTCGCCGTCACGGCGGGTGCCGCCGGCTACGGAGCCGTTAGCGCGGGCAGTGCCCGGAACGCGGTGACCTCGATCTTCGCCGGAAGCGAGGTGGCCGCTCCGGTGAACGGGCGATACAATTTCCTGCTGGTCGGCGGTGACGCAGGCCCGGATCGCACCGGATTGCGCCCCGACAGCACCTCGGTCGCGAGTATTGACGCGACGACCGGCGCCACGACAATCATCGGCATCCCGCGCAACATGGAGCATATCCAGTTCGCGAAGGGATCGCCGCTCTACGGTCCGTTCCCTCAGGGCTACAACTGCGGCGACCAGTGCCTCCTCGACTACCTCTACACCTACGGGGAGGAGCACAAGTCGCTTTACCCCACTGCGGCATCAAAGGGGAGCTCGCCCGGTATCGAGGCGCTGAAGGATGCGGCCGAGGGCGTCACCGGCCTCTCAATCCAGTACTACGGACTCATCGATATGCAGGGCTTCTCCGAGTTGATCGACGCGCTCGGTGGAGTGACGATCGACGTACCGGCGAAGCTTGCCTACGGGCCGGTCACCGCCACGGAGCCCTATGGCACTTTCGAGGCCGGTCCCCAGCACATGGACGGCTATCTCGCGCTCTGGTACGGGCGGTCGCGCTACAAGGGCAGTGACTATGAGCGGATGGCGCGGCAACGAGTCGTGCAGGAGGCGATGCTCAAGCAGTTCCAGCCCTCGATCGTTTTGACGAAGTTCCAGGACATCGCCAAGGCTGGGGCGCAGGTGGTGAAGACCGACATGCCATCAGCAGCACTGCCTGGATTCGTCGACCTCGGCAATAAGGCGCGGAAACTTTCGGTCACGCATCTGGAATTGGTGCCGTCGACCTTCAATCAGAACAAGCCGGACTACGAGAAGCTCCACGCCGCGGTGAAGGCCGCGACGACCCCGCTGGCGGCGACCCCCGCCCCGTAACGCTGCCGGTCGAGAGCGAAACCTACAGGTCAGCATGCAACTGCCAGACCTTCTCGGCGGAGTCCGTCCAGCTGAACGTGCGCGCGCGGTCCCGGCCGGCGAATCCCATGCGCTCGGCGAGCGCGGGATCGACGAGCACTGTGCCGATCGCCTCGGCCAGCCGCTCGGCATAGGATTCCGCTGGATTGCGGGCGACAGCTAGGCCGGCCCCGGCCGACACTTCGAGTACGGCAGGGTCGTCGGAGTGCACTACGGGGGTGCCGAAGTTGAAGGCCTCGATCACGGGCAACCCGAAGCCCTCCGCGAGGCTCGGGAAGACGAAGACCGAAGCGCGGTCCAGCGCGACGGCCAGATCCGCGTCGGCAAGGTAACCGAGCGCGCACACCCGGCCCTCGGTGAGTCCGGCGGCAGCCGCTATTCCGACGACATCGAGGCCCTGCGATCCCTCAGGACCGGCGATGAGCAGGGTGTAGCCGTTGAGCTGCGGACGCGCCATCGCCTGGATGAGCGGGGCTATCCCCTTGTGGGGCTGGAGGGTACCAACGCTCAGGATGAATCGCTCCGGGAGGTCGAGCCGCTCCGCACGGGCATCCGGATCCACCGGCAGGGTGAGCTTGGAACTCACGGCTCCGCCGATCACCCGAACCCGGTCTCCGAAGTCGTGGATTTCAGAGAGCTGGGAGGCGACAGCGTGCGTCGGCGCGACCACGGCATCCGCATATTTGTATGCTCGCTTCGCCATGGCCTTATACCAGCCGAGTCGACGGGTGGACAGTGCATCCGGATTGGTCCACGGGATGACGTCGTGGATCGTCACCGCGATCTGTTCGCCAACAGTATTGACTCGATCATGTTTGAACAGCGGCGCGAACAGCCCGGTGGCGTGCACCATGCCGCTTCCGGGAAGGCGGGTGAAGCCGTGCTGCCAGGCGAGCTCGAGCTCGCGACGTGCCAGTGCGCTCTTGAAGAGGCCGTCGAGACCGGGGAGGACCATTTCGATCAACTCATAGTCCGCTTCGGGCGATGATGAGACGATACCGGCGACGTCGCACCCCCTCGGCGCCGTGCGAATCAGCTCGCGGGTGAGCTCTTCGGTGTAGCGACCGATGCCGCCCGGGATCGGCGCGACGATCTGGTCCACGATCACGCGCAGGGTCGTCATGTCGCTCCAATGAAGTTGTCGGGAATTGCCGATTCCCCAGAAACGACATTACCAGCGCGCCGGAGACCCCGCGAATGGGGGTCAGGTCAAGGCGGGCGGATCGACCTGCAGTGCGCCCGCCGAATACGCCGCCGAAAGGGCCGCTCGCCAGTTTCGCATGGGCGAGATACCCGCACGGCCCCAGGCCTCGTGTCCGAGAACCGAGTAGTCCGGGCGCGGCGCGGGGCGAACGAACTGAGCGCTCGTCGTCTCCTTGACGTGCGAAGGATCGAGGCCAACGACTTGGAAGATCTCCCGGGTGAAGTCGAACCAGCTGGCTTCGCCGGAGTTGGTGGCGTGATAGATGCCGGGGGCGGCATCCGCATCGAGCAGTTCGACGATCTGGCGAGCGAGATCCCCGGTCCACGTCGGCTGCCCGAGCTGGTCAGTCACGACGCTCACGGTGTCGTGGCTCTGCGCGAGCCGCAGCATGGTCTTGACGAAGTTGGGGCCTCCTGCGCCGTAGAGCCAGGCGGTACGCACGATGTACGTGCCATCGGGGTTCGCTTCGAGGGTGAGCCGTTCGCCCTCGGCCTTACTGCGTCCATAGGCGGAGATCGGATTCAACGGAGTCGCCTCGTCGTAAGGCGAGGTCGCCAACCCGTCGAACACGTAGTCGGTGGACACCTGCACGAGCTTGGCTCCGGACTCGGATGCCGCAATGGCGAGATTCTGCGCACCCGTGGCATTGACGGCGAAAGCATCCGCCTCGTTACTCTCGGCGTCATCCACCTTTGTATAAGCGGATGCATTGATCACCACGTCGTGACCGGAGACCGCCGCGCGCACCGCGTCGAGGTTGGTGACGTCGAGGTCGGCGCGGCTGAGCGCGGTGAAGTCACGCCCGGACAGGGCGTGCTGGAGGTCCTGGCCGAGCATGCCGGCGGCTCCGGTGATGAGGTAACTGGTCATCGGTTTCTTCTCCTACACGTAGATGACGACAGGGCCGCCGAGGTCCACCAGCGGGTCGAAATCCTGATCGTGAGTCACGACCGGCAAATCATTCGCTAGGGCGATCGAGGCAATCCAGAGATCGTTGACATTTACGCGGCGACCCGCCTGGACTAGCCGATAGAGAAGGCGCGCCCATTCCTCAGCTGCCACGTCGCCTGCAACCAGAGCGTCGGTTGTCGAGTAGGCGTCAAGAGAGCGGCGGCGCCTCGACAGCGTCTCGGTATCCGATGCCGCAAGCACCCCGGCCCGCAATTCTGCGAGCGTGATGACGCTGATGAAGTGCCGTTCGGGAAGGAGCGCTTCGTCGAGGGGTCGAAGCATCTCCATGGCAACGATGACGCTGGTGTCAAGAAGCCCCTCGACCGTAGTCACAGAATCGGGCCGAGATCGTCGGTGGTGTGTCCCGTGAGGGCGGCGATATCGCGCGCAAGCGTCAAGTCGGACGTCTTGGGCCGAAGGGCAAGGAATTCGGCCTTGGTCAGGTAGGCCTTCTTGGCTGCAGGAAGAGCGGTCAATCGTGCCGAGGGAACCCCGTTCACCGTAATTGTGATCTCCTCACCCTTGCGAGCACGCTCGATCACATCCGCGGTGTGGTTGCGGAGTTCTCGCGCAGCGATCGAGCTCATGGAGCCAGTGTAGCCGGTCGTAGCACAATGGCTACAGCGGCGAAATCACAGCGCCGCACGCTCCTTCAGCGGCTCCCACCAGGCACGGTTATCGCGGTACCACTGCACGACATCCGCGAGTCCCTGCTCGAACGGCACCTGCGGTTCGTACCCGAGCTCGGCCTGGATCTTGCCGATGTCGACGCTGTAGCGCAGGTCATGGCCGAGGCGGTCGGTGACCCGGTCGACGTACGACCAGTCCTTGCCCGTGGCATCCAGCAGCAGTTGCGTGAGCTCTGTGTTGGTGAGCTCGGTGCCGCCGCCGATGTTGTAGATCTCGCCAGCACGGCCGCCCACGAGCACCATCGCGATGCCGCGGCAGTGGTCATCCACGTGCAGCCAGTCCCGGATGTTGTTGCCCTCGCCATAGAGCGGAACATGCTTGTCGTCGATGAGGTTCGTGACAAAGAGCGGGATGACTTTTTCGGGGAAGTGGTACGGGCCGTAGTTGTTCGAGCAGCGGGTGATCGACAGGTTGAGGCCGTGGGTGCGGAAGTAGCTGCGCGCGAGCAGGTCACTGCCGGCCTTCGACGCCGAATACGGCGAGTTGGGCTCGAGCGGCCGCGACTCGTCCCAGGACCCCTCCGCGATGGATCCGTAGACCTCATCGGTCGAGACGTGCACGAAGCGTTTGAGGTCGGCGCGCAGGGCGGCGTCGAGCAGCCGCTGGGTGCCGACCACGTTGGTCTCTACGAAGATGCCAGAGTCGCGCACCGAGCGATCGACGTGCGATTCTGCGGCGAAGTGCACCACCGCATCCACGCGCGGCAGCAGCGTGTCGAGCAGGCCCAAATCGCGGATATCCCCGTGCACGAACTGATAGCGGGGAGAGTCGGCGACCGGAGCGAGATTCTCGAGATTGCCGGAGTAGGTAAGGGCATCGAGTACCACCACCTCGGAACCCTCGAGGCCCGCATAGGCGTCCTGAAGGGTGCGGCGAACGAAGTTCGAGCCGATGAAACCGGCGCCGCCGGTGACGAGTATTTTCATGGGAGTTGCTGCCTCCTAGGCACAGTCGTGATGGGTCTAGTGATGGGTTGCACGGCGGCTCAGGATGGCCGATCTCAGGTCAAGTCCGATGATTAGTACGACTCTCACAGGCCAGAGGTACCAGCCCGAGTACCTCCGGGTGAGGAATCGGCGAGCGCTCTGGTGGTGGACGGCAATCATCCGCGCGGAGTGATCGCTCGTGGAATGGGCACCGGTGTGCACAACTACGGCGGTCGGCTCGTAGACGTTGCGATAACCGGCTTTGCCGAGCCGGTATCCAAGGTCGACGTCTTCGAAGTACATGAAGTAGCCGTCATCGAAACCGCCGAGTTGGTCGAACGCGCTCTTGCGCACGAGTACGCAGGCCCCGGAGAGCCAGCCTGCGTCCCGCCGCACTGGCTCGCGGCTGGAATCGCGGCGATACGCGCGCGTCCAGGGATTGCCAAGCCAGATGTTCGCGAACAGCGCGTGCCCGATCCCGGTGCGAAGCGATGGAACTGCGCGTGCTGACGGATAGACCTCGCCATCGGTCATGATTGCCGGCCCTACCGCGCCGATACGGGGATCCGAATTGCCGGCAGCGACGAGAGCATCGAGCGCGCCTGCCGAGAGCACCACATCCGGGTTGCTCACCAACACCCATTCCACGTCGGAGGGCAGGGAGCGGATCGCCGCGTTCATCGCGCCGCCGTAACCCCGATTGCGATCGAGAGGTAGGTAGTCTGCTGAGGACGCGCTGGTCATCCGTGCGACAACGGTGTCGCGTGCGCCGTTGTCAGCAACCACGACACACACCGGATTCCCGCTCGAAGCCGACACCGAAGCGAGGAATCCCTCCAACACGTCACCAGATCCGAAGCTCACCGTCGCGACGGCCACCACGGGCGTGCGCGGGAGCTGCGGAGAGAGTGCCATCGGAAGGTAATCCTAGTTCTAGGCTAGATTGTTTTGAGATTCACGGCTCGATTCGTGAGCCAAGTGAACCCAACGAGGATGAATGAAATACCTGCAGGAAGTGTGGGGCTCGAGAGAGCTTCTCTTCAATCTCACCTCGCGTGAGGTGCGCGGCAAGTACAAGCGCACTGTTTTTGGCCAGCTCTGGTCGCTCGCCAATCCCCTGGCGCTCATGCTCGTGTACACGCTGGTGTTCGGACTTCTCTTTCGCATAAAGCCCTCGCCCGGGGATCCGAGTGGCCTCGATGTGTTCGCGCTCTGGCTGCTCTGCGGCCTGTTGCCCTGGACCTTCTTCGCGAGCGTTGCCAGCTCAGGGGCTGGCTCTCTAGTTGAGAATTCAAACCTTATTCAGAAGGTCTCGTTCAGCCGCGTGGTGCTTCCGCTGTCGACCGTTGGCTCGTCTGCCTACAACTGGGGTTTCGAGATGATCGTGCTGATCATTGCAATTTCCATTGCGGGTGGGTTCGTGTTGCCCTGGATTCCTCTTGTCATGGTGGCTATGGTGCTACTGGCAATTTTCGCGGCCGGGGTCGGCCTTATCTTGGCGATTTCCAATGTTTATTTCCGCGATACTCAATACCTTCTCAGCATCGTCCTCCAGTTCTGGATGTACTTAACTCCGATCATCTATCCCATTTCTCTCGTTGAATCCGCATCAAAAAAGACGGGGGGGCTTGCGGGAACTCAGGTGACCGTGCTTGACATCTATACCTTGAATCCGATGGAACATTTTGTGACCCTCTTCCGCGAGCTGATCTACGACAACCGTTTTCCCTCTGGCGTCGAGTGGCTGGTGTGTGTGTGTTGGGCGCTGGCCGCCCTTGGCGTAGGACTGTTGGTCTTCCGCAGAAATGAACGAAATCTGGCAGAGGCGCTGTGAGCGACGTCGCGGTGAAAGTGGATCACGTCACCAAGAGCTTCCGGATGTATCACGAGCGCAACCAGAGCCTCAAGTCCGCGATCATGCGCGGTCGTACTTCTGTGCATGAGGATTTTCTTGCTCTCCGGGACGTTACTTTCGATGTGCCAGTCGGCTCCACGTTTGGGTTGATCGGCAGCAACGGATCCGGCAAGTCCACCCTGCTCAAGTGCCTCGCAAACATTTATTATCCGAATGAGGGATCGATATCGCATTTCGGTAGAATCGCCGCAATGCTCGAGGTGGGCAGTGGTTTCCACGCCGAGCTCTCCGGTCGTGAGAATATCTTCCTGAATGGGTCGATCCTCGGGATGTCGAAGAAGGATGTCACCCGCAAATTCGACGAGATCGTCGATTTCTCGGGAGTCGAACAGTTCATTGATCAGCCCGTAAAGAACTACTCGTCGGGTATGTACGTGCGGCTCGGGTTCGCGATCGCAATCAATGTCGATCCGGACATCCTTGTGGTGGATGAAGTGCTAGCGGTTGGTGACCAGGACTTCCAGGACAAATGCTTCCAGAAATTTGTCGACTTCAAGGAGCAGGGAAAGACCGTGATCTTGGTGAGCCACTCGATGCAGACCGTCCAGACAATGTGCGATCACGTCGCCTGGCTCAATCACGGAGAGTTGAACGTGGTGGGCGCCGCCGAGCCGACGATCAAGGCGTATATCGATTCGCTCCACGCCGGCGAATAGGCTCGGGCCCGGCGGGCTAACGCATCTCCTCCGATAGGATCTAGCACGTGCAAATCCGCGAACTGTCGATTCCTAACTCCTACGAAATCACCCCTCTTCAACGGGGAGATGACCGTGGTGTGTTCCTGGAGTGGTATCGGCACGACCTTCTCGAAGAGGCGATCGGCCACTCACTCGACCTACGCCAAGCGAACACTTCTGTGTCAAAAAAAGGAGTGGTTCGCGGCATCCATTTCGCCGACATCCCGCCAGGGCAGGCGAAGTACGTGACGGTCGCACATGGCGCCGTTCTCGACTTCGTCGTTGACGTTCGCATCGGTTCGCCGACATTCGGACAATGGGACTCCGTATTGCTGGACTGTATCGACCGCCGTGCCATCTATCTCGGGGAGGGCCTAGGCCATGCCTTCGTCGCTCTGACCGAGGACGCGACGGTGAGCTATCTGGTGAGTGACACCTACGATGCGAGCCGCGAGCACAGCATCGACCCGATCGATCCTGCTATCGGCCTGGTCTTCCCCGCCGAGATCACGGACCTGCTTCTCTCGCCGAAGGACACCGCCGCGCCATCCCTCTCGCAGGCCGTGCAGCAGGGGCTGCTCCCCAGCTGGACAGATGCGCGGGCCTTCTACGACTCGCTCAACCAGAAGGGCGCCTGAGACATGCGTGGAATCATCCTCGCCGGCGGCAGCGGAACGCGCCTCTGGCCGATTACCCGCGGCATCTCGAAGCAGCTCATGCCGATCTACGACAAGCCCATGATCTACTACCCGCTTTCGACGTTGATGATGGCAGGTATACGCGAGATCCTCATCATCACGACACCAGAGTACAACGAGCAGTTTCGCGCCCTCCTGGGGGATGGCAGCGACCTCGGTATCCGCTTGGAATACGCGGTTCAGGAGTCCCCGGATGGTCTCGCCCAGGCATTTTTGATCGGCGAAAACTTTATCGGCACAGACTCTGTGGCCCTGGTTCTCGGGGATAACATCTTCCACGGCGCTGGCCTCGGCTCGAATCTGCGCACGAACACCGAAGTCGATGGCGCTCTCATCTTCGCTTACCATGTATCCAACCCGCGGTCCTATGGTGTGGTGGAGTTCGATGACAACCTACAGGCCATCTCCATCGAAGAGAAACCGGAGAACCCGAAGAGCAACTACGCGATTCCGGGTCTCTACTTCTACGACAACCGTGTGATTGAGATTGCCAAGTCCATCGAGCCGAGCGCACGCGGCGAACTTGAGATCTCCACCGTCAACGACGAATACCTCAAGCTGAGGGCCCTCAAAGTGAATGTCCTTGATCGCGGTACGGCGTGGCTCGACACGGGCACGTTCGAGTCGATGATGAAAGCATCGGAGTACGTGCGTGTGATCGAAGACCGCCAGGGCTTCAAAATTGGTTGTATTGAGGAGATCGCCTGGCGCGCGGGATGGATCGACGACGCCCAGGTACGCACCCTCGCAAAACCACTATTCAAGAGCGGCTACGGCGAATACCTAGCCCAATTGGTGAATGTCGGCTGACGCTAAATTAGCCGGAGATATCCTCCACCGATTGACGAAAGCGTTCCCATGAATGACGCTCACATGCCCTCTGGTATCCCTGCTCGATAAGCCGGCGCCGCACTGGTCTGCTTTGCAGAAGCTTTTCAATGGCGTCAACAAAACCTGCGATATCGTCTGGTCCGGCTACAAGGAGCCCCGTCAGATTGTCTGAGACAAGATCGGAGACGCCGCCGACGTTCGACGCGATAACCGGTAGCCCCAGGAGCAGCGATTGGACTAGGACGAGCGGAAGTCCCTCTGTCTCCGAGGTGAGCAGAAGCGCGTGGTACTCATTCGTTGGCAACACCGCTAGTCCTCCCGTATACGGCCCGCGATAGCGCACGCCTGCCTCGCTCAGGTCGTCCATGAGGGTTGAGCGAGAACTAGCTACCACCTCTTGCCCCCACACGTCGAACACGACCGGCAGCCCCCGCAGCATTGCCTCGCGGGCAATCAGGACCAGTGTTCGCGGTCGTTTCTCGATATCTAAGCGATGCGGCCAAACTAATCGGAAAGGGTGCTCGACAGAAAAGTCTTCATCAGTGAAGGCATGGCCCGATCGATCGAGGTCGGGTGTTTTGTCGATCGCCGGCTGATGGTGAACGAACAATCGCGCCGGTTCGATGGCCATGATGTCAGTAACGAGCCGTGCAGTCACCGAGTTGTCGGTGATGATTCCAGCGGTGCTGTCGAGTCCTACCCGCAACCCCTCCTCGGCGACGGAGTGTGAGGGGTAGCCGTCCCCCACCTCCCAAAAAGCGAAGAGTGCCAGATAGACGCGAGTTCGTGCCGTGATCTGGCTTGGGAAAGCGTGGAGGGCATCACTCACATGGAAGCAGTTCACGGAGATGACTATCTCCGGACTTGCCAGTACGAGCAATTGGGTCATAATCCGCTGTCGCCATTGCGGAGGGGTAACACGAAACGTCTCAGGCATGTGTACCAGAGGAACGGAATCGGGGATCATCGACGGCAGTGTCTTCTCGAAGTCCGCTGTGGCAAGGATTGTCACCCGATTGCGATACAGATCGCCCTCCTGAAGAGCCTTTGCATAGTTCCGAGCGACAAGGTCGCCGCCTCCGACCCCGAGCCACGGGACTGCAACTATCGCGTCAGCACCATTACCGAGTATCAGAAGAGCTTGGTTCACTATCTGGCCTAGATTGTCCTCGGTATGCTTCCACTCAGGAACCTCCTCAAAGTGGGTGGCAATCCACGAGATAGCTGGGTCCAGTTTGGTGACGGCCTTCAAAGTCTCGGCGATTGCTGGGGTAGCTCGTAATGGAATCACTTCGGGAGCGTACTGCGGCGTAACGGAAATGCGCGCCTGTGTCGTCGCCGGGAGCAATCGAATCAGACGCCTAACGACACGCTTGATCAGGGGCACTCTCACCGCGTCCGGAGTTGCCGGCGCTGCCGACGTTGCGGAGTTGGAGATCTGCGCTGATCTGTCACCCGACAACGCGCGACGTAGTCCTGCCACGTCGAAGAAAGGTAAGACGCTGCGATCGTGCGGGTGATCCATGCCGTTAGTCCGCCGTATTCGCTCAAATACCACCGTTTCCGGGACACTCACGTGCTGGGCGCCGACGATAATTGTGTCTATATTCCACATCCAATCGTCTGGACCAAATCCGGCGGAGTGCGGCAATGAACGGTACGGGGTCGAAAGGAAGGTGTCGCGCAAGGCCAAAGCTGTAGACGGCCACGGGCTGTAATCCAGCAAATTTTCTATCGAAACATCTGCAGAAGACGAATGTGAGGTCCGCACGTAATTGGCGTCCCCGAACGACACTGCGATCGCGGGGTGGACAATTTTGGTCGTGTCACGCTGTGCGGCAGTAGTCGCCGCGGCCAGCCAGTTTGGCGAGATGACATGGCCGCCGTCGACCATTGCGGCAAATAGTCCGCGCGCTGATGAAAATCCAGCGTTGCGTGCTTGGCCGTCGCTGTCGTAGCGGCCTGACACGATTCGGATACTGATGCTCGGGGTGGACTTCACCCAGTGGAGCGCCTCAGAATTTGAGAGCGAATCGGCGGCATCATGGACAAGAACAATTTCGACTGCGTTGATATCGGGAAGGCTTTCAGCGGCCAGCAGAACTGAGCGGATCGTCGGTCGAAGCGTGCGGCCCATTCCCTTTGCGATAACGACGACAGATAACTCGACATAACTTGTTTGATGGGTCATGGCCGTCCTGAAATGTTCAAAAGGGGCGCCAGGTGGCGTCAGAGCGTTGTGACCAGAATTCTGTCACGTCGAGGGCGGAGACTGCGGTTCGGCAGTGCATAGCAGGATCAGAGCGCGTCGACCAGCCGAGTAAAGGAGTGCCAGTCATGCTGCTCAGCCGCGGTGCTGTACGCGGCAGAAATAATCCGACGGCGATTACTGAGTGACCCCATCAGCACACGAATTGCTTTTACAAATGCCTCGGCATCATCAGGATGCCCAACAAGCAACCCCGTGGCGCCCTCCTTGACGAGATCGGTTACTCCGCCAACTGCCGTCGCTATGACCGGAAGACCGAGAAGCATCGACTGGACGAGCACCAGAGGCAACCCTTCCGACTCCGAAGTCAAAATTAAGGCGTGGTACTCGTGTGTGGGAAGGGATGCAAGACCATCGGAGTAGGGGCCTTTGTAGCGGACGCCTGCAGCTTCGAGTCTCCGAACGAGTAAGGTCCCACCGTTGGACAGCACTTGCTGTCCAAACACATCTATCTGAACTGGGAGCCCTTCGGCGTCAAGAAGGTTTGCGATGGCCACCAGCGCATCTGGCCTCTTTTCTCTATCTAGACGGTGCGGCCAGAGCACCCTGAACGGCTTGTCAACACTGAATAAAGCGTCGGTGTCCGCAGCAGTTGGGCTTGGCAGAGGATGGACCCGATCGACTGCGGGTTGGTGATGCACGCGCACTTCGTCGTCGGTGAGAGCGAGCACTTCCTGCACCGTTGCCGCCGTCACAGTGTTGTCGGCAAGCACTCCACCGATGCTGTCGAGAAAGCCCCGCTGGCCATCATCAGTGATGGGGTTTGTGGGGAAGCCATCGATGCTGTCCCAAGCGAACAGCGTCAAATAAATGCGAGTGGTTGACGCCATTTGCCTGCCATACAGCTGCATCGAATTGGTGACGTGGAAGCAGTTGACAGAAATCACGAGCTCTGGGGCCGCAAGAATTAGGGCTTGTGCGAGCAATCTCCGCTCCAGGGCTGGCGATATTTGAAGAAATTCGGCCGGCACTTGGACAAAATTCACGCCTTCTGGCACAAGGTCGCGGTGTGTCCGTTTCTCCAAGTACGTGGCGAGCATCGAAACCTCCCCATTGAACCGTGCGTCAACTGAGAGCGCCCGTGCGTAGTTGAGCGACACGAGGTCTGCACCACCAATTCCGACCCACGGCACTGTCACTATCGCGCGTGATGACCCTTTCAATTCGTTCACGATGCCGACAAGCAGGTCGCCATACCCGTCTTCGACGGTCTCCCACTTGTCCAGTGCTCCAAACTGTGACACAGGCCATGAGATGGCGGGCTCAAACCAAGCTGCTTCTTTGAGTAAATCAAACGGTGGCGCTTTCACCGCCGAGGGTTGCAAACTGGGCAGGGTACGCGGTAGGGCAAAGTCGATCACATTGCGAATTCTCTGCTTCAGGCCGACGCTGAGCGGCCAGGCGATCGTGCGTACAACTCGACGAAACATGAGGTAAGCGCTAGATCGGCCGGGGGCGCTCTGGGGCTGCGCTACTGGCGCGGAACGCCTAGGCATCGCAAGTATCAGACCGTCGAGATCAAAACGGGGGAGGATCGAGTGCTTGTGCCCGTTGTTCACTCCCCCACTGGCCCGCACGCGATAAAAGAAGATGGTCCCGGGAGCAGTGCGATGCGGGATACCCGCAATCGCAGTCTCGATGTTCCACAGCCAGTCTTCTGGCCCGAACCCGTCCTCACGAGGCAGCGGCGCATAGGGGTAATTTAGATAGGTTTCGCGCTGTGAAACCGAAGACGATGGCCAGACATTGCCCCTGAGCAGGTGGCGATAGTCAACGGAATCGCCCGATTCGACGTGCCAGATGAGCGCCCGCTCACCGAAACTCACGACTGTCTCTGGATGGACAATCATTGGTCCGCCCGCCTCGGCGAGCATCTTCAGGCTTGCAGCGAAGTAGTTACTCGTGACGATATCATCGCCGTCGCAGAACGCGAGATAGCGACCCCTCGCCTCCCTTGTTGCGCTGTTGCGGCTTTCGCCGGCGTCGCCGTTAACGGCCTCCACGACTCGTATGGGCAACGCTAGCCGAGGGCCGTCGCGCCAATGGTGGGCCTCAGCTCTGGTCTCCGAAGTCGCGTTGTCGAGGACAATGATCAGTTCGCAGGACACGCCAGTTGACGCGAGTTTAGTCAGGGCTGCCGCGACGCTTCGCAGAGTCGGACGCAGAAGTCGGCCTTCTGCGTGCGAATTGACCGCGACCGATAATGTGACTTCGTGGTCGCTCACGGCGTGGGTTGGATCGGTCACGATCGAGTGATTCCTTCCGCCGCGGACTTCGCGCGATCTAGACTATCTTGGCGGCGAGGAGCACTTCGACCGCTTCGAACTCGGCCGCAAGAGCATCCTGACTCCCTTTTTCAGCTTTGCCGGGAGTAGGGGGCTCCCTCTGATCGCATGATGCGATTGGGGCGCCGACCTGTGGTTGCGATTTCAACCTGGTGCGCAACATGCATCCGACAGAAAATAGTGTTGCATGGTGCATTTTCCAGAGCACCTTGTGTTTTCTCAACCGCGACTGACGCGAAACGGAACAATATGTCTGAAGACCAGCCCACGCGTGACCCGCTAAAGCGGGTGCTCATTGCCGGGAGTGGGACGGCCGGCATCAGCCTCGCAACCGAGGTCGAAGCAGCAGGAGATTTGGTCGTCGGATTCCTTGACGACGCCATTATCGGACCACGCATTCTGGGACCACTCGCCGACGTTGCAACTGTGTGCGAACGGGACTCGATCGACGTCGTGTACTTCGCGATCCCGTCAGCGCCCGCAGATGTGTTGCGCAAGTTCGTCACAGACGTGCCCCGTCCGAAGGTTGAGCTGGCAATCATCCCTCGGACCTATCGGATGGTCTCGCGGGAGCGAGTGTCTGTGGGCGACTTGACGGACATTGACGTTCTCGACATGGTCGGCCGAGCGCCGGTTAAACATGACATGCTCGACGCGCGATCCGCGATCGCGGGGCGGCGGATCATGGTGACCGGGGCCGCCGGTTCGATCGGTTCGAGGCTCGTCGCCCAGCTGCACATGCTCGAGCCGGAGATCGTGGTGTGCGTCGACCGGTCGGAAAGCGGGATGTTCCGGCTGGGGCAGTCTCTGGCGGACATCCCCAACTTCCGGCTGGAGATCGGCGACGTCCAGTCCGAGCAGCGGATCGCCCAGCTGATGGAGAAGCATCGCCCGGAGATACTGTTCCACGTGGCCGCGTACAAGCATGTCCCGCTGATGCAGGACAACCCCGTCGAGGCGTTCAACAACAATGTGTGGGGCACGTTGAACATGGTGAAGCAGGCGAAGGAGTCCGGCGTCGACCGGGTCGTCTACGTCTCCACCGACAAGGCCGTCAATCCGACCAACGTGATGGGCGCCACGAAGCGGATCGGCGAACTGCTCTTGCAGGATCTCTCTGGGCCGGACACCTCCACCCTATTCACTGCCGTCCGGTTCGGGAACGTGCTGGAGAGCGAGGGCAGCGTGATGCAGACCTTCCGTCGCCAGCTGCTCCAGCGGAGGAACCTCACCGTCACCGATCCCGAGGTGACCCGATACTTCATGACAATCGACGAGGCGAGCCAGTTGGTAATCCAGACGGCGACGCGGGGAACGCAGGGTGATCTCTTCGTACTGGACATGGGCGAACCGATTCGCGTTTACGACCTTGCTCAGGGTCTCATCGATGCGGTGAACCCGAGCTTGGGGATAGATATCGTGGGCCTGCGTCCGGGGGAGAAAATGTTCGAAGAACTCAGTTACGCCACAAATACCGTCGATTCGACGACGCATCCAAAGATATTTATCGTGAATGAGGCGCGGATGCGCGATCCCGGCGAGACTCTCGAATGGGTTGAGGGGCTGCTCACCCGCAGTCGCGACTACTCCATCAGTGACGAGGACCTCACCGCAGAGATGCGTCGCTTCGGGTTCTCTGCGATCCAATGACGTCGAGAGTTCTACTCGTCGGTGCCTCCGGTCCGCTCGGGCGGGCGGTGGCGGGTGAGTTGACGGCGCGGGGGCAGGAAGTGACACGTACCTCCCGTTCCGATGCTGCCGCCGACGGCTCTGCCCGCCTCGATGCGACCGATACCCCTCAGGTGCGGCAGGTTCTGGACCGGGTGCGTCCCTCGGCTGTCGTCTACCTCGCCCGACCGGGGCTCGATGGCGCGGGCGACGTCGCGGCTCGGGTCGACTGCGACGTCGACTCGCTGCGTGCTTTCGCCGCGGAGTGCGCACGATACGGAGTCCAGCGGGTCATCTTCGCCTCGAGCGCAGCGGTTTACGGTACCTCGTCGCCTAGCCCGCGGAGCGAGACCGATGCCGTGGTCGGCGATTCGCCGTACGCGGCGCTGAAGCTCCGGTCGGAAGCAGTGCTCGCCGAGGCAGCGGTACCTGGTGGCTTTTCGGCGATCTCACTCCGCATCTTCAACGTCTACGGAGCCGGGTTTTCGAGCTCGCTGGTGAACCGACTGGTGTGGGGCCAGGGGACACCGCCGCTGGTTCACGACACCGCGGACTTTGTGCGCGACTACATTCACGCCTCTGACGTCGCTCGCGCGTTCGCGCTAGGGCTTGGGGCGCCCGGTGCGCACTCAGGCATTCTCAACGTTGGCACGGGGCTCGGGACAACCAATCACGCGCTTCTCAAGCTCTGTCCGCAAGCCGTCTACGAAGCCTCCGGCGAGCCGGAACTCGTGTCTTTCAGCATTTCGGATATCTCCCACATCCGCTCACTGTGGGGTTTCGAGCCTCGTGTCACACTTGAATCGGCGATCCGAGAACCTGACCGATTCTTCGCCTGACACCCCCCGAACGGCCTTGGGCGCTTGCAATCATCCCCTCTCGCGCTACTATGAGCGGATGAGCGCCCGCCGAGCATTGGGGTGGCGGCGATGTGTCGCCATTGTTTGCGGAACGCTCCTGGGGGTCGGGGTCCTCCAGGGCGTGACGCTCCACGAGAGCGCCCCGGCGCAGGCGGCTGATGTTAGCCAGTTCGCCGCGGGCAACATCATCGACGATGCGTTGTTCTGGGACGGTACCGCGATGAGCGACAGCCAGATTCAGGACTTCCTGAATTCCAAGGTCTCGGGCTGCGCTTCGGGATACACCTGCCTGAAGGACTATCGCGAGACGACCTACACGAT
Organism: Glaciihabitans sp. GrIS 2.15; assembly: GCF_035984695.1. NCBI lineage: Bacteria > Bacillati > Actinomycetota > Actinomycetes > Micrococcales > Microbacteriaceae > Glaciihabitans > Glaciihabitans sp. GrIS 2.15. Next base: position 1,645 of record NZ_JAXCHU010000005.1, on the reverse strand, counting down.
CGCTGGAACGCCGATGTGTGGGCAGTACGACGGCCGTACCGACGAGTCTGCTGCGACGATCCTCGCGCGGGTCGGGCAGCTGTGCGGAGTGAGTCCAAAGGTGCTTCTGGTCATGCTGCAGAAGGAGCAGGGGCTGGTCACTAAGACCGCGCCGAGCGCTGCGGCGTATCGCTCGGCGATGGGAGCCGCATGTCCGGACACCGCCGCCTGCGACAGCAATTACTACGGTTTCTTCAACCAAGTGCACTATGCCGCCTACCTACTCAAGCGCTACACCCAGCCGCCGGGCACGGGGGCGGGCACCGCATACACCTCGAGGCTCGACCTCCGCTATCCGGTGGGCCAAACGACGGACGTGCTTTTCAACCCCGACGCCGGCTGCGGAACCCTTCCCGTGTACATCAGCAACCAGGCAACCCACGCGCTGTATATCTACACCCCGTACACACCGAACCAGGTAGCCCTCAACGCGGGGTACGGTCTCGGCAACGCCTGTTCCACATACGGCAACCGAAACTTCTACAACTACTACGTCGACTGGTTCGGGTCGGTGCGAGGATTCCCTGTGGGAGTCTATTTTCGGGACTATTACGCCGCTAACAGTTCGTGGCTGGGATACGTCACTGGGCCGATGATCTGCAACAGCCCGGACAGCGGATGCGTCCAGTCATACCAGGGAGGCCTGGTTGCGGGAAGCTACAGCACCGCTGCGGCCGGCGTGCATTCCGACTATCTCCAGATCTGGGGATGGTATGGACGCGAACTCGGCACCTTAGGCTACCCGATCGGCGAATACCGCTGCGACAACATGGCGAATGGCTGCCGACAGGAGTTTCAAGGCGGCTGGATCGTCACTGTTACGGGCTCGGGCTCGTATGTTGTAACGAAGACCGTTCGAGAGACTTGGTCGCAATGGGGGCGCGAGTTTGGTCCGATCGGACAGCCAACGACGTCCGGTTTGCTGTGCAACGACATGGGCGGGAACGCTTGTCGGCAGGAGTTTCAGGGGGGGTGGATCGTCCAGTCCCCGGCGGCAACCAACTTCGTTCCTACAGCCGTACTCAACGTTTGGAAAGCGTGGGGCCGCGAATTCAATATCCTCGGCCTTCCCTCCGGCTCGCCGTCCGCAGATCCGACCGCAGGCAATTACACGCAGGCTTTCCAGGGTGGGGTGATCACGGTTACGGGTGGGGCGGCGGCGTTGACGTCGTCCACTGATCCGTGGCTCGGCACGATGCTTAGTTCTGGGTGGTTGGGTGCGTCGACGCAGGCGAAGTCGTGCACGTTGAAGGACGGTGCGTGTTATCAGGCGTTCCAGAATGGCTGGATTGTGCAGTCTCCGGTGGGGGTGTTCGCGGTTCCGACCTCTGTTCTCCAGACGTGGGGTGCGTACGGTCGGGAGTACAACATCCTCGGGTTCCCGAGCGCTAAGCCGTCGGCGGATCCGACGACCGGGAATTACACGCAGGCTTTCCAGGGTGGGGTGATCACGGTTACGGGTGGGGCGGCGGCGTTGACGTCGTCCACTGATCCGTGGCTCGGCACGATGGTTAGTTCTGGGTGGTTGGGTGCGTCGACGCAGGCGAAGTCGTGCACGTTGAAGGACGGTGCGTGTTATCAGGCGTTCCAGAATGGCTGGATTGTG